>CAZIKJ010000407.1:0-1647 GCA_964539685.1 uncultured Pelistega sp. | reverse complement strand
CGAACTATGTTGGAATCTTATCGTAAACATGTAGCCGAGCGTGCTGCATTGGGCATTCCCCCACTACCACTATCTGCACAACAGACTGCTGATCTCATCGAATTAATCAAAAATCCACCTGCAGGCGAAGGTGATTTTCTAGTTGACTTAATTACACACCGTGTACCAGCTGGCGTTGATGACGCTGCTAAAGTTAAGGCATCATACCTAGCTGCAGTAGCTTTTGGCACAGAAAAAACACCATTAATCTCTGCAGTTAAAGCCACTGAATTACTTGGCACCATGTTAGGTGGCTACAATATCAGCCCACTGATCGAACTATTGGACAACGCTGAGCTTGGCCAAACTGCTGCCAATGCATTAAAACACACCCTATTGATGTTTGACTCTTTCCACGACGTGAAAGAGAAAGCTGACAAGGGTAACGCTTTCGCGAAAGAAGTCATTCAAAGCTGGGCTGATGCTGAGTGGTTTACTAGCCGCCCTGAAGTTCCAGAAAGCTTAACCATCACTGTATTTAAAGTACCTGGCGAAACCAATACTGACGATTTATCGCCAGCACCTGACGCAACCACACGTCCAGACATCCCATTACACGCGCTTGCCATGCTTAAGAACAAGCGTGAAGGTGCACCTTTCACACCTGAAGAAGACGGCAAACGTGGTCCAATCAAATTCATCCAATCACTCGCAGACAAAGGCAATCTAGTTGCTTATGTTGGTGACGTTGTGGGTACAGGTTCTTCTCGTAAATCAGCCACTAACTCTGTGTTATGGTTCACTGGCGAAGACATTCCTTTCGTACCGAACAAGCGCTTTGGTGGCGTATGTTTAGGTAGCAAAATCGCACCGATTTTCTACAACACCATGGAAGATGCCGGCGCCCTACCAATCGAATTAGACGTCTCTCAAATGAATATGGGTGATGTCGTTGAACTACGCCCATACGACGGCAAAGCGCTGAAAGACGGTCAAGTGATTGCTGAATTCGAAGTAAAATCTGAGGTACTTTTTGACGAAGTACGTGCAGGTGGCCGTATTCCATTGATCATTGGTCGTGGTTTAACAGCTAAAGCACGTGAAGCATTAGGTTTACCTGCTTCTACCCTATTCCGCTTACCGAACAACCCTGTTGACACTGGCAAGGGCTTCACTCTAGCGCAGAAGATGGTAGGTCGTGCCTGTGGTCTTCCTGAAGGACAAGGTATTCGCCCTGGTACATACTGCGAACCACGCATGACATCAGTGGGTAGCCAAGACACCACGGGTCCAATGACACGTGACGAATTAAAAGACTTAGCTTGCTTAGGCTTCTCATCTGACTTAGTGATGCAATCTTTCTGTCACACAGCAGCCTATCCTAAACCAGTTGACGTAAAAACGCATAAAGAATTGCCTGAGTTTATTAGCACACGTGGTGGTATTGCCTTACGTCCAGGTGACGGCGTGATTCACTCTTGGTTAAACCGTATGTTATTGCCTGACACAGTCGGTACAGGTGGTGACTCTCATACTCGTTTCCCAATTGGTATCAGCTTCCCAGCAGGTTCTGGTCTTGTCGCCTTTGCGGCAGCAACAGGGGTTATGCCATTAGATATGCCTGAGTCAGTCCTTGTTCGCTTTAAGGGTAAACTACAACCAGGCGTC
>CAZIKJ010000406.1:0-1977 GCA_964539685.1 uncultured Pelistega sp. | reverse complement strand
GCATAAGATCTTTGCGCGTTCCCAAGCTTCATCAGCCTCTTCGACAGAAATTAAATGCATTCCACCACTATGCGGGATGCGTTGAATAAGCATGCCAGTGGCTTTGTCATCGTTCGCAGCTAGGTGAAATTGGGTATCAATCTGTTCTGAGGTGCGCATATAGTTTTTGAGTACTTCGGCAACATTATTGCCCTCAATCGGTACAATACCTTGGTAGGGTTGTTGCTCAGCAGGTCGATTGCTTGGGTCAAACCATACACTAAAGCGTCCTTCACCATTATAGTTAAGCAATTCTTGGAAGGTATCCGTAGCCTTAATCGCAAATTCTTGGCGTACATTCATCGTCGCACGTAGCTGTAATTCTTCATTACACTCAACCACCAACAATTGAATTGGGCCTTGACCGTGAAGTTGTAGAATCAAGGTGCCTTCTTGCTTGATATTCGAGGCTAATAAAACAGCGGCAGCACTAAGCTCGCCAAGTAAATTGCGCAAAATGGGTTCAAACTCTTGGTGTTCACAGATATCATGCCAGGTTTGTGTTAGGTTCACGGTCTGGATGCGAACACTAAGGTCCTCAAAGAGGTATTTTTTCAATAAGTCTTTCATAACAAAGAAAATGGGGGGGCAAGTGCAAAAATCAATAGTACCGCGTCGAGATTAAAGCAACTGTTTATGCAATCTAAACAGACTTCATCAAGAAGGATCAATCGATTCGCTTTAAGTGTTGACGATAATCATCAGAACGATTGATATAGGTCTGGGTGCCAGCACGAACTCGTGCCAAATCTTCTTCGTCAACAGTACGTACAATCTTACCAACACCAATCACTAAGCTATTATCAGGGATGATTTTGCCTTCAGGAATGATAGCGCCAGCACCAATAATACAGTTTTTGCCGATGATTGCATTATTGAGGACGATAGCTTGCATACCAATCAGGCTTCCATCACCAATTGTACAGCCATGGAGCATGGCTTGGTGGCCGATTGTGACATATTTGCCCACGTATAATGGTGTGCCCTCGTCAACATGTAAGACAGAGCCTTCTTGTACATTGCTACCCTCATCGATGGTGATGAGATCATTATCAGCACGAATACTAACATTCGCCCATACACTCGTCTGAGCTTTTAAGATAACTTGACCAATAATAATGGCATTATCAAAGACATAAGCACTTGCATCAATTTCGGGTTTTAAATCACCGAGTTGGTATATAGCCATGAATGCTCCCAGTTTATTGTGTGACTTCGTTATCGATGTGGTTTGTACTCAGGAGGGCGGCAGGTTCACGCCAGAAATAACCGTCTTTCTGATAAGCGCGACAGCCTGTGTTATACCAATTCGTCTCATACATCGTGAATTCCTGGATCCGACCTGTGGCCCAGAAATGCTTTGCTAGACCAGGATCCGCCATCTCTTGAATGTCGAGCGTGCTAACACAGAGGTAACCAATTTCGCCTTCTTGGCACTCAAGGCCATCATCATTGAGAATGGCTACTTTATGGCCAGGGAATACCTTGCCCATAGAGCCAGCTACAGATGGCCATTTGTCAGGGCATTCACCGATGATGTAAGAGAAGCCTAATGGCGCGAAAATACTATTGAGCGTAGCGCCGAATCGCTGGTCTACCCATGCAATCAGTTCTTCATTATTTTCATCATCGGGTAGGGCTATGCAACGAATTTGTAGCTCAAATTGATTAAGCGGATCATTGAATTCTTTAATGCGTGTTAACTCGTGACGCGAAGTGAGAATGTTCGTGATTTGATAATGTTCTAGCAAAGTAAATAAGCGCGGGATTGTACGTCCACTTGGACAGCCTACAATCGTACGACCAAAATACAAGGTCGGTAATAAGGCATTGAGTAGGCCCATAGGCGTACTCCAATCATAGCTTGTAAAGAACAAGTCTTGACCTTTAGGGAACCAGTTCTGTGAAGCCACAAAGCCAGGTAAGGCACCCAGCAGT
>CAZIKJ010000405.1:0-4533 GCA_964539685.1 uncultured Pelistega sp. | reverse complement strand
CATTGGTACTTTACCCTGAAGGATCAGCATGCTGCGGTAAAAGCGGTTATGTTTCGTGGTAAAGCGGGATCAGTAAATTTTCGCCCTCAAAATGGTCTTCTCGTTGAGGTTTTTGCTACGGTAAGCTTATATGAGCCGCGCGGCGATTATCAAATCCAAGTGACGCAGATGCGCCAAGCAGGCCTTGGTAATTTACACGAAGCTTTTTTAAAAATTAAACAAAAACTGGAGGCAGAGGGATTATTTGCGAATGAACGAAAGAATGATATCACGAGTTATGTGCAGACGGTAGGCGTAGTAACCTCACTCGGAGCCGCTGCGCTGCAGGATGTGTTAACGGCATTACGGCGTCGTGCACCTCATGTGAATGTGATTGTGTATCCGAGTCTTGTGCAAGGCGTTGATGCGCCATTGGCTCTAATGCAGGCGTTGGCACAAGCGCAGATGCGTGATGAAGTGGATGTAGTCCTCTTGGTTCGAGGTGGTGGAAGTTTAGAGGACTTGTGGGCCTTCAACGATGAACGCCTAGCGCGATTTATGAGCCAGATGAATCTACCACTTATCAGTGGGGTTGGTCATGAAACTGATTTCACTATCGCTGATTTTGTCGCCGATATTCGCGCGCCAACCCCAACAGCGGCAGCAGAGATGGCCTCACATAGTCAAGCTGAGTGGCTTAATTATGTATATGACTTGGTGCAGCGTCTGGACAAGCATCAATTACGCCGCTTAGAGACGGCCAGCATTCGACTAGATCGTGCCAGTACGCGCTTAATTTCACCAAAGCAGAAACTGGAGCAATGGCAGCAAAAGCAAGATTTTCTACGACATCGGCTTATTAAAGCTGGCAAGTTGTCTTTGCAACAAGCAGAGCAACGTTGGCAATCCAGTGTCAAATCTTTGCAACAACAAGGGCCCAATATTAACGGTGCTGCTCGTCAATTGCAGACGCTATTGGAGCGGCTTCCCTTGGCGCATAAGCAATATATGCGTTATCAACAGCAATCCGTTCAAGGTTTACGTAACACTTTACAGGCGTTCAATCCTCGTGCAGTTTTACAGCGTGGTTACTCTATTACGTACGATGAGAAGGGTAAGGTTATTTTGTCAGCGGCACAACTTCATGAGACTCAAGGTTTGCGTCTTGAGTTTGCACAAGGCACGGCCGAGGTACAAGTGCTTACACACAAAGAGTGATTTATGTTGTATCATCTAAGGACTGTTTAACTTTTTTTAAAAGGCAAAACCAATGACACATACTTTACCAGCACTACCTTATGCACTTGACGCACTTGAGCCACACATTTCTAAAGAAACATTAGAGTTTCATTACGGTAAACACCACCAAACTTATGTAACAAACTTGAATAATCTGGTTCCAGGTACAGAGTTTGAGAATGCTTCATTAGAAGAAATCGTGAAGAAATCATCTGGCGGTATTTTTAATAATGCTGCACAAGTTTGGAACCATACCTTCTACTGGAATGGTTTAGCACCTAACGCAGGTGGCGAGCCAAGTGGTGCTTTAGCTGATGCGATTAATGAGAAATTCGGTAGTTTTGCCGCTTTCCAAGAAGAATTCAATAAATCAGCAGCGGGTAACTTTGGTTCGGGTTGGACATGGCTAGTGAAAAAAGCTGACGGTTCTGTCGCGATTGTGAACACAAGCAATGCTGCTACACCATTAACCACAGAAGACAAGCCATTGTTAACCTGTGACGTATGGGAGCATGCTTACTACATCGACTATCGTAACTCGCGCCCTAACTACTTAGGCTCGTTCTGGAAACTAGTCAACTGGAAATTTGCTGAAGCGAACTTCGCTTAAGTTTCAGTACCGCAAATACGGACGTGAGATAGGAAACTAGCATAGCGTAGGTATTTTGCTCAGTTATACAAAGGCCAACTCATCAGTGAGTTGGTTTTTTTGTCGACGGATTTAATTGCATTGTGTTTTCATGCTTTGTGTTTTCAAGATATTCCTCTTGATTGAGTGAGTTTGTATCGATTGACGAATTATGATAAATCTAATCTGCCTGATGTATTAAAGCATTTAGTCAGTACACAGAGGTGCTGTATTAAGAACTTGTTGAGTTAGTCATCATTCTAGAAGGTGCTTGTAGCTTGAGTCTCCAATAATGAGCTAGACATCAAATTGCAATATTGCCTGTCTAGAATAAGCGCATATACAAATAGTCTTTAGCAACATTTTAAGTTGCTAAAGACTATTTTGAAATTATTCAACCGAGGACTCTACACATGCAAAAGCACTTAGACCATGATGATTTTTCGACCAATCCAAGCGATGCGCCTGAGTTTGGCAATATCTTAGCAAGCAAAATCGAACGTCGCGATATATTAAAAGCAGGCGCTGCAACGTCAGCTTTAGGCTTTTTTGGTTTAAACCTTGCGAACAGCGCCGTGGCAAAATCAGCTGCACAAGTTGCTGTGCCTAGCTTAGGTTTTAAAGCCATTGCCGCGAATACTGAAGATAAAATCACGGTGCCAGAAGGTTATAGCTACCAAGTGTTCTCACGTTGGGGCGATCCATTATTTGCCAACTCTCCAAAATGGCATGGTGATGCCAGCGAGAATGCGGATGCACAAGGGATGCAAGTGGGTGACAATCACGACGGTATGAAATTCTTCCCGATTGATGGTAAAGCGGACGAAGGTTTATTGGTACGTAACCATGAATATATCAACCCAGACTTTTTCTTCCCTAAAGACGTGCGCGTCGCCGGTGAAGGTTGGAATGCAGATTGGGTGAAAAAATCACAACGTGCGCAAGGTGTGAGCGTGTTGCATATGCGTCATGATGGAAAACAATGGAACCCAGTTTTAGATTCAAAATACAATCGTAGCATTAATGCACACGACACAGTAATGGAAGTGGTTGGTCCTGCTGCGGGTGCTGAGTTGATGAAAACTAAGGCTGACCCAAGTGGTACAGTGGTCTATGGTACTTTTGGCAACTGCGGTAATGGTTCAACGCCATGGAATACGTACTTGACCTGTGAAGAGAATGTAAATGACTATTTCGGTACCACGAAAGAAGGTTTTGAAGCGACTCAACATATGCAGCGTTATGGTGTGTCAAATAAAGCATCAACTGCTGATTATCGTTGGGAAACACATGATGTACGTTTTGATGTAGAGCAAGAGCCGAATGAGTGGAATCGTCACGGTTGGATCGTTGAAATTGATCCATTTAACCCTGAATCTAAGCCACGTAAATTAACCAACTTAGGCCACTTTAAACATGAGAATGCAGCATTTGCTGCAAGTAAAGACGGTCATGCCGTTGTGTATATGGGTGACGACCAACGCAGTGAGTATGTGTACAAATTTGTTTCTAAAAACAAGTATGACGCACAAAATCAAGAAGCGAATCGTGACATCTTGCACGAAGGTACATTGTACGTTGCGCAATTCCTCGACGGTGATACTAAGGGTGACTTGAAAGGTAATGGTAAATGGATTCCTTTAACACTCGATACAGTGGGTGTTGATGGTAAAAAATTAGGCGAAACCTTCAAAGATATGGGTGACTTGCTTGTTCACACACGTCAAGCCGCTGACTTAGTAGCCGCTACACCGATGGATCGTCCTGAGTGGATTTCAGTGAGTCCGATTACGAATGAAGTATATGTCACGATGACTAATAATAGTGATCGTGGTTCAGATAAAGAACGTAAAGGTATGGGTGGTGTTAAGCACCCCGGTGTTGATGATGCTAACCCACGTGTTAAAAACCCATACGGTCAAATTGTTCGCTGGACTGAAGACGGTAATGATTCTGGTGCTTTAGGCTTTAACTGGGATGTCTATATTCTTGCGGGTAACCCTGGCGTTCATGGTGCTGGCGATTTGATGGCCGGTAATGCTTTAGTGAGCAAAGAGAATATGTTCAACAGCCCTGACGGCTTAGCCTTCGATAACGATGGTCGTCTATGGATTCAAACCGATGGTGACTTCTCTAACGATGGTAACTTCGCTGGTATGGGTAATAACCAAATGCTCGTTGCGGTGCCACAAACGAATGAGCTACGTCGCTTCTTAGTCGGCCCATCAGGCTGTGAAATTACAGGTATTACGTTCACCCCAGACAATAAGTTTGTGTTTGTGAATGTGCAGCATCCAGGTGAATATGGTAAGCACCCACGTGCCCCGAAAGATGTGGCACCACAAGATAATCCTTTAGCCTTCTCTCAGTGGCCTAAGGGTGATCATGAAGACACAGAGAACAGTGGTGGTCGTCCACGTGCGGCAACCGTGATTATCTGGCGTGATGATGGTGGTGTGGTTGGCGCCTAACTCATTAGGATCGATTGCTTAACACTTAATTTACGTGCTTGATAAAAGCAGCTCTCTAGCAATAGGGAGCTGCTTTTTTTTATGCTGAATCGCAGCTACCTTGTTGTAGGGTACTGTTTAGGGCGTTGGGGGGGAGTTTTTTTGCATAATCAAACGCTTGTTTAGGGTAAATCACTAGGGATGGGTGCTATACAAAAAATAATGCTTCAGTTATTC
>CAZIKJ010000404.1:0-1690 GCA_964539685.1 uncultured Pelistega sp. | reverse complement strand
CTGCCACCATAGGTCTTGAGTGGTCAAACACTTTCATGGCAATGGCAAACCCGCCCCCTTCTTCACCTAATAACTGATCCTCTGGCACAAACACACCATCAAAGAACACTTCACAGGTCGGCGCGGCCTTTTGTCCTAACTTAGAAAGTGGTGTACCGACGGATAGGCCTTCACTATCGGCCTCGACAATAAAGGCGGATAGGCCTTTATGACCGGCATTCGCCTCAGTACGAGCGAACACCACAAAGAAGTCCGCCATATTCGCATTCGAGATCCATATTTTGCTACCCGTTAAGCGATAGCCCCCTGGGACTTTTTCAGCCTTGGTTTTAATACCAGCCACATCCGATCCTGCTGAAGGCTCAGTCAAACCGAAGCTAGCCATCGCACCTGCGGTAAGACGCTTGAGGTATTTTTCCTTTTGCTCATGAGTTCCAGCAATGACAATAGGTTCGGCGGCCAAGGTATTAATGCATAAGGCCGCGCCTATTCCTAAACACCCATGACACAGCGCCTCTGTAATTAAGACCAGCTCCATGCAACCCAAACCAGCACCACCATACTCCTGTGGCAAAGTGGAGTTAAGTAAGCCCAAAGAAAAGGCCTCCTGATAAATTAGCATAGGAAACTGTGCCTCTCGATCGGCTTGCGCCGCAATCGTTTGTATTTCCTTAGTTGAAAACTGTTGTGCCAAGGACTGTATTTGCTTCTGTTCTTCAGTCAACTCAAAGTGCATCTTATTACTCCGAAATACGGCACATGTCACAAAACGCAGGCAACAGGCACCCATACAGCCATAATTTGTCTGCTATTATTAATTAAGAATTAAGGGCTTAAACTTAGTGAATAACTAGGCGTACATGGATTCGATTTCCGCCTCGTAGGTTTTATAAATACTGCTACGCTTAACTTTCATCGTTGCGGTTACCTCACCATCATCATGATCGAGCTCTTTTGTCAGTAGATAAAAGCGTCGAATATTCGCCACAGGGGCTAAATTAGCATTGCCCTTGGCGACTTCAGCTTCGATCAGTTCTTTAACTGCATCCAACTCAGTTAGTGAGCGGAAATGGGTAAAGGCAATTTGACCGGTTTCAGCCCACTTCGACACGGTCTCTGCATCGATCTGGATCAGTGCTGAAACAAATCGACGGCCATCGGCAATCACGATACATTCTTTAATGTAAGGACTACCCTTCATGGTGTTTTCAATTTCAGATGGAGTGATATTCTTACCACCCGCGGTAATCATAATATCTTTCATACGGTCGACAATATACAGCTGACCATTACGCTCATTCGCCACATCACCCGTATGCAGCCAACCGTCAACGATAGTCTTAGCCGTTTCGGCCTCATTCTTATAGTAGCCAGCAAATACCATCGGTCCACGCAAGAGCAACTCACTCGTCTCAGGAGCTAATTTATACTCCGTACCATACGTCACTGTACCGACCGAGGTAGGATGCGGATCATCCAATGGTTGTCCAGTTACCATACCGGTAGATTCTGTCAGACCATACACTTCCACAATCGGCACACCGATAGTGCGGAAAAACTTGACTACAGTTGGCGGCACAGGAGCCGCACCGGTTAAGGCGACTCGGCAATTGCGTAAACCAATAAAATTCTGTAAGGCGCGTAAAATAATCCAGTACCAAAAACCATAGACCAGGTTTTCTTTCAGAGA
>CAZIKJ010000403.1:0-2742 GCA_964539685.1 uncultured Pelistega sp. | reverse complement strand
ACGCGGAGACTATCTGGCCATCGTAACCCTTGGGTTTGGGGAAATTATCCGCTTACTCTTGATTAACTTAACTGAATGGACGGGTGGCCCTGATGGTATCTCAGGCATCCCTAAACCGACTGTCTTTGGCTATACTATGAGCCGACGTGCGCCCGAGGGCGAACAGACGTTCCATCAATTAATGGGTTGGAAATTCGATAGTGTCGATGTGGTGATTTATCTGTATTTGATGGCGTTAGCCTTGGCAGTGATTACCTTATTGCTCTCGAATCGTCTGGTACGTATGCCAATTGGGCGCGCTTGGGAGGCTTTGCGTGAGGATGAAATTGCTTGCCGTTCACTGGGTCTAAATCCTACCAATGTTAAGTTATCGGCCTTTACTTTAGGGGCTATGTGCGCAGGTTTCGGTGGCGCTTTTTTTGCCGCCCGTCAGGGTTTAGTAAATCCTGAGTCATTTACTTTTATCGAGTCTGCCTTGATATTGGCAATCGTTGTATTAGGCGGGATGGGTTCTCAGATTGGCGTGATCTTTGCCGCTATCTTATTAACGACCTTACCTGAGCTAGCTCGTGGTTTCGCAGAATATCGTATGCTTATTTTTGGTTTGGTGATGGTGCTGATGATGATGTGGCGTCCACAAGGTTTATTGCCTGTTAAGCGTCCAAATGTGGAGATCCCAGCATGAGTCAAGTCATTTTAAGTGTTAAGGATTTGGTCATGCGCTTTGGGGGTTTGTTAGCCGTTGATCAGGTAGCATTTGACGTAAATAAGAACGAAATTTTCTCAATCATTGGTCCTAATGGTGCAGGTAAAACTACTGTGTTTAACTGTGTCAGTGGTTTTTATAAACCCTCTGAAGGTCAAATTCAGCTGTTTGGTGAGAATATTACGGGTAAGCCAAGTCATAAGGTTGCGCAACATGGTTTGGTGCGTACTTTCCAAAATGTGCGGCTTTTTAAAAACCTCACGGCGATTGAGAATCTGCTTGTTGCCCAACATAATCATATGTCAGCAGGGTTTCTTGCAGGTTTATTGAATCTGCCTTCTTATAAGCGTAGTGAAAAGCAAGCTCTGGCTAATGCGGTTAAATGGCTAGACTTTATGGGCTTGCGAGAGTTGGCTAATCGTGAGGCAGGTAATCTGGCCTATGGTCATCAGCGCCGATTAGAAATTGCACGCTGCATGATTACACAACCTAAGCTTCTCCTATTGGATGAACCAGCGGCGGGTTTAAATCCGCAAGAGAAGAAGGATCTGGCACGTCTAATTGATCAGCTACGTAAGGAGTTCGATATTTCAGTGCTTCTGATTGAGCATGATATGAGTCTCATTATGGACATCTCCGACCGTATTATGGTCATGGAGATGGGGCGTCCTCTTGTCACAGGGGAGCCTGAAGCTGTACGTAATGATCCACGTGTCATTAAAGCCTATCTAGGAGAATAAGAGTGCTGAAATTAGAGAATGTAAACTCACACTATGGGGCGATTCAAGCACTTCATGGTGTGAGTGTTGAAGTGAATCAGGGTGAAATCGTGACCCTAATTGGGGCCAATGGTGCGGGCAAGACCACCTTATTAATGACGGTTTGCGGTGGTCCTAGAGCATCTGCCGGTAAGATTTCTTTCTTAGGCGAAGATATTACGCAACTCGATACGCATCATATTATGCGCAAAGGTATTGCCATCTCGCCTGAAGGACGTCGTGTCTTTCCTGCCTTGACGGTGGTTGAGAATTTACAGATGGGTGCATTTTTCCTCAATAAACATGAGATTGAAGAGGGGGTTCACTATGTCTTTGGCTTATTCCCTCGTCTTCAAGAACGTGCCAATCAACGGGCAGGTACGATGTCTGGCGGTGAACAACAGATGTTAGCCATCGGTCGTGCTTTGATGAGTCGCCCGAAATTGTTACTCTTGGATGAGCCGACTTTAGGTTTAGCCCCCTTAATTATTGCGCAAATTTTTGAAATTATTCAAACGATTCGTGAGCAAGGAATTACCGTGTTCCTCGTTGAACAGAATGCGAATAAAGCCCTGCAAGTGGCTGATCGTGGCTATGTCTTAGAGACGGGCAATGTGGTCTTGCATGACACAGGTGCCAATTTGCTGGTGAATGATGAGGTGCGTAAGGCCTATCTAGGGCATTAAGCGAGCGTATCTGAAGCATTAAACAGCAAGTGTATCTGGAGTATGAAGCGAGTATATCTAGAACACTAAGCGACAAAGACAAAGCCCAAATCTAGTAATGGATTTGGGCTTTATTATGTCTGTGAAGTAGTGAACATTCAGCAATCAAAGCGTCGCACTAAGAGCTTATAGCGTTATTGCCTATTAAGGAGGGTATCACCGATTAACGTTGGGTGTTGCCTGCTTCAATACCAGTCTCACTGCTCGCCCCATCATGCTCTTGGCTACTTGAGGTGCCTTCCTCTTGGGGCTTGCTGTCTTCCGCACCAGGAGATTGGTTTTCATCATCAGTGATTTCAGGCTCCTTGCTTACTGGCAGGGCATAGACTTTACTACCTGCTTTTTCTTGGGCAACTATATAGGCAGGGCGTTCTGCAATGGTATTAAGGAATGAATCTAGGTTGGGAAATTGTGCTGCATCAATTAAGCCCTTAGATTTGGCTGTTTCAAGCGCAAAACTTAATTGAATGTCGGCTGCACTAAATTGACTGCCACTAGACCAGCCATTCGCGCTTAATTGGTCTTCGATGTAATTAAGGTGTTGTGCAATTTC
>CAZIKJ010000402.1:0-4092 GCA_964539685.1 uncultured Pelistega sp. | reverse complement strand
AGGGATAACTTCGCCAGTCTTGGGGTTACGACCAGGACGCGCGGGTTTATCACGCACTTGGAAATTACCAAAGCCAGAGAGTTTAACGCTATCACCACTGGCTAAGGCTTCGCGGATCTCTTTGAAAAAGGTGTCCACGATGTCTTTAGCTTCGCGCTTATTTAAGCCAACAAGATCAAATAACATCTCTGCTAATTCGGCCTTGGTTAGGGTTTTGTTCAGGTCTTCCATAATTTCCTCTTATTAACGTTGACGCACACCGAAAGCATTCACCCATGTGGCTAATACTTTACTCATGCATTGTTCAACGCGTGCATCTTCTAGGGTTACTGCAGGGTCTTGCAGAACGAAGTGGAATGCTAAGCTACGCTCTTGGCTATCACTCTTACTGTCTTTCCAGATATCGAATAAAGACGTTTCTTGAATAAGACCGAGGTCCGCATCATTGGCTTTGGCTTGCGCCAAGGCATCAAATAAGGCTTGTACGGTTAGCGTGTTCGGAGCCCAAATCGCGAGGTCACGTGTCACACGTGGTTGATTCGACAATTCTTTCGGTGCATGTAAGTCTAGAGTACGCAATGAATCGACTGTCACTTCAAAGACCACGGGCGCATGAACTAAATCATACTCTTGAACCCACTGCGGATGCAATTCACCAATAAAACCAATCACTTGGCCATCAAGACTAATCTCGGCACTACGACCAGGATGTAAGGCAGGATGCTCTTTTGCAGCGAAGCGTAGAGCGGCAGCCTTCTGGCCGAAGAGATTCTCGACTTCTTTCTTCACATCAAAGAAATCCACTTGGCGCACACTCAAGCCCCATTGTTCGGCTTGTGCTGGACCCCAAGAGGCACCTGCGATATGTAGCGGTTGATTCACATTTGCTACACTTAAGTCACCATCTTGAACTTGGCTGTCACGACGATACACGCGGCCAAGTTCAAAGACTTTAACACGCGATTGCTTGCGCTTAGCATTGTGCTCAATATTCGCTACCAGGCCAGCAATCAGGCCAGAACGCATCACCGCTAATTGACTTGCAATTGGATTTAATAAAGCAATCGGGTCAGAATTACCCATTAACTGCTCTTCCCAGGCACGCTCCACAAAGCTGAAGTTCACCACTTCTTGATAACCTTGCGCGGCTAAGGCATGACGCATATCATGCTCACTACGTTGCGTTTCATTGGTTGGCAACATCACGGCAGGCACGATTGGCGCTACATCAGGAATATTCTCAAAGCCATAAATACGCGCTACTTCTTCAATCAAATCTTCTTCAATTTCAAGATCGAAGCGATAAGAAGGAGGCGTCACGGTAAAGACATTATCTTCTTGGACAAAAGGCAGACCAAGCTGAGTAAAGATATTGGCAACTTGTTCCGCACTGACGGGTACGCCAAGGATTTTTTGACAACGTGCTAAGCGCATACTGACAGGCTTACGCTCAGGCAGATTCACCACGGTATCATCTACCGGACCTGCTTGCCCACCACAAAGCTCGAGTACTAACGCGCTAATATATTCGAGGTGTTCAACGACATTATTGAAGTCCACACCACGTTCAAAACGATGACTCGCTTCAGAGGCAAATTTATAACGACGTGCACGACCAGCGATCGCTTCTGGATACCAGAAAGCCGCTTCAACATACACATCTTGCGTATCTAAGCTTACGGCCGTGGCTTCACCACCCATCATGCCCGCTAAGCTTTCAATCGTATCGCCGGCACAGATAATGCCGACATCTTCATCTAATTCAACCGTCTGTTCATTTAGGAGTTTAAGGCTCTCACCTTTCTTGGCCCAGCGCACATTAATCTCGCCCTGAATCTTACCCAAGTCGAACATATGGGTCGGACGACCAAGCTCTAACATTACATAGTTAGAGATATCCACCAAAATAGATACCGAACGTTGTCCCGCGCGCTCAAGACGCTTTTTCATCCAATCAGGGGTTTGCGCTTTCGCATCCACACCGCGAATAATACGGCCCGCAAAGCGACCACATAAGTCAGGTGCATGTACATTTACTTTCAGGGTATCCTGAATGCTCACAGGTACTGGACTAAAATCAAATTTCTTAAGGGGCGCATCGGTTAAAGCACTGACTTCACGTGCGACACCGTAGACCGATAAGCAATCAGCACGATTCGGGGTTAATTTAATTTCAAAGACGCTATCATCGAGCTGTAAAGTCTGACGAATGTCTTGGCCAATTTGTGCATCTTCAGCCAAGGCTAAGAGACCGCCATGATCTTCTGAAATCCCTAACTCACGTGCTGAGCAAAGCATACCGAAAGATTCTTCGCCACGCATTTTCGCTTTGGAGATTTTAAAGTCGCCAGGTAATACTGCACCAATTCGCGCTAGAGGTACTTTCATCCCTTGCGCCGCATTCGGTGCGCCACAGACAATTTGTAATAGCTCGCCTGAGCCATCATCAACTTTACAAATACGTAATTTATCGGCGTTAGGATGTGGGGCGACCTCAACAATATGAGCTACCACGATACCTGTAAAAGCGGGAGCCACGGGCTCAACCCCTTCTACTTCAAGACCTGCCATGGTTAATTTATGCGCTAACTCATCTGTTGTTAACGCTGGATTTGCCATCTCACGCAACCAGGATTCTAAGACGAACATAATAATTATCCGATTTAATTTAGGTTTATACTACTAAACATTGAATTGCTGTAAGAAACGCAAATCACCTTCGTAGAACTGACGTAAGTCATTCACGCCATAACGCAACATCGTCAAGCGCTCAATGCCTGAACCGAAAGCAAAGCCGACATATTTCTCAGGGTCTAAGCCATAGTTACGAATCACCACGGGATGCACTTGACCTGAACCCGAGATTTCGAGCCAGCGACCTTGGTTCGGACCCGAGGTAAACATCATATCGATCTCAGCCGAAGGTTCGGTAAAGGGGAAGAATGAAGGACGGAAGCGTACGCACAAATCATCGGTTTCGAAGAAGGCGCGTAGGAAATTCGTATACACACCCTTAAGATCGGCGAAGGAGATATTCTCATCAATCCATAAGCCCTGAACCTGATGGAACATCGGTGAGTGAGTGGCATCGCTATCCACACGATAGGTGCGGCCTGGTGCGATTACTTTAATCGGTGGTTTATGCATACGGGCATAACGCACTTGCATCGGGCTGGTATGCGTACGCAATAATAAGGGTAAGCCCTTTTCGTCTTGCATATCCACATAGAAGGTATCTTGCATCGAACGAGCTGGGTGATTTTCTGGGTTATTCAGCGCTGTGAAGTTCATCCAGTCATTTTCAATTTCTGGACCATCGGCTACAGCAAAGCCAATTGAGCGGAAAATTTCTTCAATACGCTGCCACGTCTGAATCACAGGATGGATACCGCCGGTATTAGCACCACGGCCAGGTAAGGTCACATCAATGGTTTCAGCGGCGAGACGTTGGTTTAGCTCAGCCAAGGCAAACGCATCACGACGTTCTTTTAAAAGTTGCTCAATAGCCTGTTTTGCTTGGTTAATGCGAGCACCTTCGCTTCGCTTTTGATCTGGAGACAGTTGCGCTAAGCCTTTCATTAAAGCGGTAATGCTGCCACTTTTACCAAGAAATTTAGCTTTTTCGTTCTCTAAACTAGCGGCATCAGGTGCGGCAGCAAAATTATCTTGGGCTTGGCGAATTAGATCATCAAGAGATTGCGTCATGAAATTTCCATTCGTAAAAAAACAAACGGGGCCCAAATTGAGCCCCGCTTGTGGGTTTAGTACATCAATACTAGAAACTAGTAGTGATTAAGCACCTAGGGCTGATTTAGCTTGTTTAACAACAGCAGCAAAACCTGCTTTGTCGTTAACAGCCATATCGGCTAGTACTTTACGGTCGAGCTCAATTGCTGCTTTCTTCAAACCAGCAATGAACACGCTGTATGTTACGCCATGTTCACGAACAGCGGCGTTAATACGAGTGATCCATAAAGAACGGAAAGTGCGTTTTTTGTTGCGACGGTCACGATAAGCATATTGACCAGCACGCATTACCGCTTGCTTAGCAACACGGAACACGTTACCACGACGACCACGGAAACCCTTGGC
>CAZIKJ010000401.1:0-5188 GCA_964539685.1 uncultured Pelistega sp. | reverse complement strand
ACCACAACACGGCACCCACGGCCAAACCGCGCACGATGCTCGATATGACATAGGCCGAGAAGATTTCTAGGTATGACAAGGGGGGCAGTAAAATAAAAACCAAGTTACCTGTTAAGCGGCTTTGGATTAAAGATGAGGATGGGTTAGCGAAAGCATTCTGCAGCATGCTCATCATCATCAAACCTGGAATCAGAAAGGCCACATAGGAAATATTGCCATGTACGTTCACGCGCCCTTCAAGGACATGGGCAAACACCAGTAAATACAGCAAAGCGGTCAAAACAGGTGCGGCAACGGTCTGGAAAGCAACACGCCAGAAGCGCAGGAGCTCTTTACGCACCAAGGCAGGGAAACCTGAACCAAACTGGAGATTTTCTTGTAATTTATGCATTCGGTAAGACCTCCTCGTCCATCATATGAATAAAGGCGTCTTCCAAATCGCTACCACCAAACTGTGCTAATAGGGCGGCGGTTGAGTCTAAAGCCACCAAATTTCCGCGTCGTAAGAAAGCGATACGACCGCACAAGGATTGTGCTTCTTCAAGATAGTGCGTGGTCAATAAGATCGTATGGCCAGCACGATTTAAGCGTGAGATAAACTCCCAAAGATTGCGGCGTAAATTCACATCAACACCTGCGGTCGGTTCATCAAGAATAATCACTGGGGGACGATGCACTAGGGCCTGTGCCACT
Source organism: uncultured Pelistega sp. (assembly GCA_964539685.1). Taxonomy (GTDB): domain Bacteria; phylum Pseudomonadota; class Gammaproteobacteria; order Burkholderiales; family Burkholderiaceae_B; genus Taylorella. The sequence continues at coordinate 4,495 of CAZIKJ010000401.1, read as the reverse complement.
AAGACACGACGTTTCATACCGCCCGATAAGGCACGCATATTCTCTTCCGCCTTATCGCTTAAACCCAGATTAAAGAGTACCTCGTCAATCCAATCATCGTTCTTATACAGACCAAAATAGCCCGACTGATTGCGTAAAGTCTCACGTACGGTAAAGAACGGGTCATACACTAATTCTTGCGGCACGACCCCCAGAGAACGGCGCGCCATCTTATAATCATCTTGCACATCATGGCCACAGACTAAAGCACGACCACTTGTTGCATGCGATAGGCCAGCTAAGATAGAGATAAGTGAGGTCTTACCCGCACCATTAGGGCCAAGAAGACCAAAAAACTCACCCTCTTGCACCTCAAAGCTTACATTACGTAAGGCCTGAAAGCCGCCCTGCTCGGAGCGCTTACCAGTTATACGTTGCCATATTGAGTCTTCGCTTGGGTAAACCTTGCTGACATTTTGAATGCTGATTGCTGCTGACATTGTCGCCTACATAAGTCCATGAATATTCACGAAAAAAGCTCACCCTAGTAATTAAGGGCAAGCTTTTCTATTATACCACCGAGCGACCTACAAAGAGGCGAATCACCGCATCAGGGACCGACTGCTTGTTGCAGCACCTGTATGAAGGCTTTGTGCTATGTCAGCGAGCTCTCTATCGACTTAGTCCCACCTTCGCGCAGGAACACCACTTAACGTTGTAGCGACTTAATCAGCCCATCAATACCACTGCGACTAATTTGGTCAGCAAATTGGTTGCGATAGTTTTGGACTAACCAGATACCTTCTACGCTAAAGTCATACACCTTCCAACCATCACCGACTTTCTCAAGGCGATAATCAACTGAAGTCGGACCACTTGCGGTCACAATATTTGAGCGCACCACGACGTCGTTCGCATTCGCATCCCCACGGAACGGCAGCATCTTAATATTGGTGTTGTTATTCACGTTCTTAAATGCGCCACTATAGGTACGCACCAAGGTGGCCTTGAACGCATTGGTGAGCGCAGATTTCTGCTCTGCTGTGGCTTGACGCCATGGTTGACCCGTGGCTAAGCGCGTAGTGCGCTCAAAGTTCACGTGTGGCATCAAGTACTGATTCACAATCGCATTAATATCACCGACATTGCCACTACGTGCGCCTGGGTTTTGCTTCACAGCATCCAGAGTCTGATTGGCAATCTGCTCAACATATTGGTTCGGATCTTGTGCAGCTTGCACAGAGAAGGCGATACCGAATGAGAGAGCGGTACCTAATAGAACATGTTTGGTTTTGGCCAATGTTTGCATTGTATTATTCTCCTACAGATAGTCCTTAACTACCCTATTCAATCAATTCATCCTACTTACTGAAGGGTATGCATGATACCCAACAAAAAAGCGCATCTACCTAATCGTTCTAAACAGTCATTCCATCTAAGCGATATGGCGGATTACTTCATTAGATAAGATATTCCACCTCAGTAAAGTTTGATTTACTATAAGCGATTTACAGCTTAAGCGCTAAGCAATTTTTGTCAATAAAGTAAGCATATTTTACATCGCCACTCAAGCCACCTGAAAAGCCGAAATCAGCTGTAATAAAGCAATCGTTAAGACATGTAAACTTCACAAAAAAGTCGCCAACATACATGTCTGACGACTCTTTTGCAGTGATGCGCTCTTTATGTAAGCATACGCGCTCTACACCGCTTTACAAGGCTTGGCCGTGCTTAAACCAGCTAGCCTTTAAGTGCAAAGCAGCTCAGCTTTTAAGAGCAAGCAACTTACTCGCCTGGGTCCTCATAAACAGGTACACTAAATTCATTATATTTAGCATTGTCTTTCAGGCGTGCCTCGCGCTTCTTGGTGCGGTACTCAATTTGACGTTGTGCACCAGGAATTGGGTTACCGCTATCGGTCGTTTCGACAAACTGATGAGCGGTAAACGGAGTGCCATCAGTGATTTCCTCGGTCATTTTAGAACGCAATAAGGCTTCACGATTTTGCTTGTAAGCATCACGTACGAAGGTGTATTTATCGATGGCAATATCATCAGCCAACTCGTCTGCACTCAGCAATTGGTGACGTGAATCTACCACATCCACACCGACGACTACATTACGCACAGGGACATCGCTAATCGCCCAAGGTGAGGTATGGGTCAACATCGTACCCGCTGAATCACCGAGAAGGCCAGCAGTATCGCGGATTGAGCTAGAGCCTAAGAGAGGCAACACGACATACGATCCATTGCCTAAACCCCACACACCTAAAGTCGTGCCAAAGTCGTTAGGAATCTTATTCGCACCATTCATAGTAGCCACATCAATACAGCCACCTAAACCTACGGTCGAGTTGAACAAGACACGTCCCATGGTATTCACAAAGTCCAAACCACGGCCTTGTAAAAGGCTATTCACGCCCGACCATACATCGCCTACATTACCAAAAATATTGCTGACGCAAGTACGTACTGGTGAAGGCACCACGGCCTCATAGCCTTGCGCTACGGGCTTAAACACCGCCTTATCCACCGCTTCGTTGAATTGAAACATCGTACGGTTATAGCTTTCGAGGGGGTCGTCAGGATTCGGATTCGGCACGCTGACACACGCACTCAATAATAAAGCGGTACCCGTACCTAATGCGAGTCTGCTTACGTGATAGTTCGCCATATATCTCTCTCTTAATTCTTCTACAAAACAATAATAATCTATGTTCTTGCTACGCTTAAGTCTGCTTACCCATCAAGCTAGTTTAATCCGTACCTTCTTTCTCTGCGGTTGAAAAGAGGAATTTGCTAATTAAATCCTCTAACACGACTGCGCTTTGCGTAATCTGAATTTCTGAGCCCTGCGCGAGGTTCGTCTCCTCAGCACCCGCAGTCAGACCAATATACTGCTCACCGAGTAGACCTGCCGTCATAATTGAGGCTGAGGAGTCGCTAGGAAATTGGTAACGACTTTCAAGGTCAAACGATACAATAGCCTTAAATTCAGCGTTATTAAAGTCAATTTTCGTCACTCGACCAACGACCACGCCATTACTCTTGATCGGCGCACGGATTTTAAGTGCACCAATATTATCGAATTTCGCATGTACTTCGTAAGTTTTTTCAAAAGAGAATGTGCTCAAATTCCCCGCACGCATTGCTAAAAACAACACGGCTAATGCACCAAGCACTACGAATAAACCTACTAGAAAATCGGTTCTTTTATTTGCCATATGACACCTTAATCTCAGCACGAATGGCTGAGAATACCTTAGCTACTAAAAATTATGAAAACATGATTGCGGTCATGATGAAGTCTAATCCCAAGACCAATAATGACGCTCTAACGACCGTACGTGTGGTGGCACGAGCCACTCCTTCAGGCGTTGGCGTGCTATACCAACCCTCATACAGGGCCACCATCATTACCGCCGCACCAAAGACAAAGCTCTTAATAATGCTATTGCCTATATCCGTAAAGATATCGACACCATTCTGCATCTGTGACCAGAAAGTACCACTATCGACATCAATTAACACAACACCGACAAACCAGCCACCCATCACACCGACTGCAGAGAAGATGGCTGCCAGGATAGGCATAGCAATGAAACCACCCCAAAAACGTGGCACGATTAAGCGACGCAAGGGACTAATCCCCATCACATCCATAGCGGCGATCTGCTCGCCGGATTTCATCAAACCAATTTCTGCCGTGATGGAAGTACCTGCACGCCCTGCAAATAATAAGGCGGTCACAACAGGGCCTAATTCACGTAATAAACCCAAAGCAACCAAGAGACCCAAGGCCTCTTCTGAACCATACATGGACAAGGTGCTATAGCCTTGATACCCCAAGACCAAGCCCACGAACAAGCCTGAGACGCTGATAATCAGCAAGGAATAATTGCCTATGAAGTGAACCTGCTGAGTGACCAAGCGCGGGCGTTGGAAAATAATCAGGGACTCTGACAGAATCGTTAAGAATAATTTAAACAGTGTGCCGATGCTATTAATACGATCAAGTATATAGCCACCTAAAGCGCTGATTGATTTAAAGAGGTAAGTCATGATTTTAAGCGCCCCTTACGTGTTGCATACCAACGCTCAAAAGCAGGCGTATCAGGGTACTCAAATACCACAGGTCCCTCAGGCTTGCCATGCAAGAACTGTTGTACATAAGGGTTGTCCGAGGCGCGCAACTGCTCAGGTGTGCCTGAGACTAATAGACGCCCCTGCCCCACCATATACACATAATCAACAATACGAAACGACTCTTCAATATCATGCGTAATCAAGACACTACCACACTTGAGACGATCCGCAGTATCGCGGATGAGCTTCGCCGTCATACCTAATGAAATAGGATCTAGACCAGCAAATGGCTCATCGTACAAAATTAATTCTGGCTCCAACACCATCGCGCGTGCCAAAGCAACACGCCTTGCCATGCCGCCAGAGATTTCCGATAAACCTAGGTGGGCGGCCGTGCGTAAACCCACAGCATCAAGCTTACTTAATAC
>CAZIKJ010000400.1:0-2079 GCA_964539685.1 uncultured Pelistega sp. | reverse complement strand
AGACAATTAAGTCTTCACCAGTATCGGCAATTACCTGGAATTCATGGCTGCGTGAACCACCAATCGAACCTGTGTCAGCATTCACGGCGCGAAACACCAGACCGAGACGTGTGAAAATGTTCTTATAAGCTTGGAACATCTTGTCGTAGCTCACTAAGGCGCTAGCTTCATCACGGTCAAATGAGTAAGCATCTTTCATGGTGAACTCACGACCACGCATCAGACCAAAGCGTGGACGACGTTCGTCGCGGAATTTGGTTTGGATGTGGTAGAAGTTGACCGGTAGTTGGCGCCAGCTATGGATTTCATTCGCCGCAATTTCGGTGACCACTTCTTCAGAAGTTGGTTGCAAAACAAAATCACGACCATGGCGATCCTTGATGCGCAGGAGTTCGGCGCCATAGGCATCCCAACGACCGGTTTGCATCCAGAGTTCTGCCGGTTGAACCACGGGCATCAAGATCTCGATGGCACCTGCATTATTCATTTCTTCGCGAATAATGCTTTCAACCTTGCGCAAAACACGCAAAGCCAAAGGCATATAGGTGTAAATGCCACCGGCATGCTTACGGATCATGCCCGCACGCGTCATCAATTGATGGCTAATCACTTCTGCATCAGCAGGAGCTTCTTTGGAAGTATTTAAGTGGAAATTGGAAGCTAACATGGTTACTTTATAAATAGAAACGTATAATCAAACTAAATTGTATATTGAAAGAAGGGGCGGTGCATGCTAGATCGCGAAGGTTACCGTCCTAATGTTGGTATTATCCTTGTAAATCACAAGAATGAGGTATTTTGGGGCAAAAGAATCCGAGAAAAATCATGGCAATTCCCACAAGGTGGCATTAAATATGGTGAGAGTCCAGCTCAAGCCATGTTTCGTGAGTTGCATGAAGAACTCGGTTTAAAACCTGAACATGTACAAATATTAGGGCGAACGCGAGAATGGTTACGTTATAACGTGCCAGAACATTTTGTGCGACGAGAGTCGCGAGGTCATTACAAGGGTCAAAAGCAAATTTGGTTCCTATTACGTTTGGTGGGCAAGGATAAAGACCTTAGCCTGCGCTCAACCATGCATCCTGAATTTGATGCATGGCGTTGGAGTACGTATTGGGTACCCTTAGAGCAAGTGATTGAGTTTAAACGTGGCGTGTATACGCAAGCTTTACGAGAATTGTCTGCATTATTAAAGCAACCTAAGGCGGAAACTCGTTTCTTACGTCAGCGTAAGAACAAGCGTCGGGGTCAGGAGTCTAGTGCTGAAGGCGAAGTATTGCTCGACAGTGTGGAAAATCAAGCATGCACTGTGCAGACTAAGCCTAAGTCAGCGACTCATCGTTCAAAGCAGATTAAGTTTACGCACCAAGAAGTTCGTGTTGGCGATATGATTCAAGTCGAAACGAAAGTTGTGATTGAGCAAGAGTATAGACATAAATCCGAAGAGCAATAATGCTGCTTGAAGCAGATAATTTAAGTTTGATTTTAAGGAAGTAAAGCAGAGCAGTGAATATGCAAAACTCACCTACTATTGCGGCAATTGCAACGGCACCTGGACGTGGTGGCGTTGGGGTAGTGCGTCTTTCAGGTAAGAACCTCTTAAGCGTGGCACAAACCTTAAGCGGCGGTAAAACACCTAAGCCCAGAGTCGCCTTGTATACTGACTTTCTCAATGAGCAAGGCCAAGCGATTGATAATGGCTTGATGCTGTATTTTGCTGCGCCTGCCAGTTTTACTGGCGAAGATGTGATTGAGCTTCAAGGTCATGGCGGCCCTGTTGTCATGAATATGCTGTTGCAGCGTTGTCTCGCTTTAGGCGCACGCTTAGCCGAGCCTGGCGAGTTTACCAAGCGCGCTTTTCTCAATAATAAATTAGACTTAGCACAAGCTGAAAGTGTTGCCGACTTAATCGATGCAAGCAGTCAATCAGCTGCGCGTATGGCTTTGCGTAGCTTGAAGGGGCAATTCTCCGACCTGATTCACGAGTTGGTCGAGCAGCTGATTAATTTGCGTATGCTTGTTGAAGCGACTTTGGATTTTCCAGAAGAGGAAATTGATTTTCTGGAGGCCGCTGAT
>CAZIKJ010000399.1:0-7281 GCA_964539685.1 uncultured Pelistega sp. | reverse complement strand
ATAGTCAATACTTGAAATGTATGTTTTGTGAGGAAAGCTAGATAAAAATCAAATAAACAGCATTTTTCGGCTAAAGTATTGTTTATTTGCCTTTAAACCTTGGTTTTAATCACCATATTAATATCTATGTCACCAGCGAGTACTACTTTACAAAAATCGCGCTCTACAACGCAATTAAAACCACCTCCTCGGTATCAAGTTGTCTTAATGAATGATGACTTCACTCCAATGGATTTTGTGGTTGAGGTGTTAATGCGCTTTTTTAATAAAACTGCCCGAGAAGCAACGATTATCATGTTGCAGGTGCATAATATGGGTAAGGGAATCTGTGGGGTGTACACTAAGGACATAGCCGCCACCAAGGTAACTATGGTTATGCAATATGCTCGTAGTCATCAGCATCCTTTGCTATGTACTATGGAGCAAGCTCCTGAGTAGCAGCGAGTATTTGGAGAATAGATGTGATTTCGCATGAATTAGAAATGACTTTACAACTGGCTTTTGTATCTGCACGAGCCCAACGATTCGAGTTTTTAACAGTAGAGCAATTATTACTTGCTCTATTGGATAATGATTCTGCGTTGGAGGCTCTGAAAGCATGTGAGGCTGATATTGATAAATTACGCGATACCCTGACTCATTTTGTCTCTGAAAATACACCAGTTATTGATGGTGAGGATGATGTCGATACGCAGCCAACCTTAGGATTTCAGCGTGTTGTTCAACGTGCGGTTATGCACAGCGCAGACAAGAACGATGGGCGCGGAGCCAATGGTGCTAATGTATTAGTCTCTATCTTCTCTGAAAAAGACTCAAATGCACTTTACTTCCTTGAAGAGCAGGGAATTACACGTCTTAAAATTGTGCAATACTTAGCGCATGGGGCACCCAAAGAGAAGGAAACTGCACCTAGTAATGAAGCGCAAACTGCGGCTGCTGTTGAGAGTGACAAGAAATCAGCGCTTGAGCAATATACCCAAGACTATAACCGCTTAGCGAATGAGGGTAAGCTCGACCCCTTGATTGGACGAGAGCAAGAACTTGAGCGTGTGATCCAGGTCTTATGTCGTCGTCGCAAAAACAATCCGTTATTGGTCGGTGAGGCGGGTGTGGGTAAGACCGCGATTGCTGAAGGCCTGGCCTTGAAAATCATTAACAAGCAAGTGCCTGCCATTCTTGAGGATGCACAAGTCTTCGGTCTGGATATGGGCTCATTATTGGCAGGTACGAAATATCGTGGTGATTTTGAGCAGCGTCTTAAAGCCTTGTTGAAAGAGCTTGAAGATTTGCCGAATTCGATTTTATTCGTAGATGAAATTCATACGGTAATCGGCGCAGGGTCTTCTTCTGGCAGCACCATGGATGCATCAAACTTGCTAAAGCCTAGCTTGTCTTCAGGTAAGTTACGCTGCATGGGGGCAACGACTTATAAAGAATATCGTGGGATTTTTGAAAAAGACCATGCGCTATCGCGTCGCTTCCAGAAAATTGATGTGCCTGAGCCAAGTATTGCTGAGACCATTCTTATTCTAAAAGGCCTAAAGTCTCGCTTTGAAGAGCATCATCAAGTGCGTTATTCGAATGTGGCGCTGGAAACTGCGGTAGAGTTATCCGCACGTTATATTAATGACCGCCACTTGCCCGATAAGGCGATTGATGTGATAGATGAGGCGGGGGCAGCACAGCGCCTTTTACCAAAATCTAAACAGAAAAAAGTCATTGGTAAGACGGATATCGAGTCAATTGTGAGTAAGATTGCACGTATTCCACCGCAAACTGTCTCTACTGATGATATTAATAAGTTAGCGACCTTAGAGCGTGATCTGAAGACCATGGTGTTTGGTCAGGATGCAGCGATTTCTGCTTTAAGTGCGGTGATCAAGATGTCGCGCTCAGGTTTGGGTAAATTGGATAAGCCGATTGGTGCTTTCTTATTTTCTGGTCCAACCGGTGTTGGTAAAACTGAGGTTGCCAAGCAATTAGCTCAAATCACTGGTGTTGAGTTAATTCGCTTTGATATGTCTGAGTATATGGAGCGTCATGCGGTTTCACGCTTAATTGGCGCGCCTCCAGGCTATGTTGGTTTTGATCAAGGCGGTTTGTTAACTGAGCAGATTAATAAGCATCCGCATGCCGTTCTCTTACTTGATGAAATTGAAAAAGCGCACCCCGATATCTTTAATATCCTGCTACAGGTGATGGACCACGGCACTTTAACGGATAATAATGGTCGCAAAGCAGACTTCAGAAATGTGGTGATTATTATGACTACCAATGCGGGTGCTCAGTTACTTAATACTAAGAGTATTGGTTTCCAAAATGAGCGTCAAGCAGGGGATGAGATGGTCGAAATCAAACGCCTCTTTACACCTGAGTTCCGTAATCGTTTAGATGCCATTATTCCATTTGCTGCTCTGAATAAAGATGTTATCTTACGCGTGGTTGATAAGTTCTTGCTTGAGCTTGAACAACAACTACAAGGTAAGCGTGTGGAAGTGGTATTTACCGATAGTTTACGTGCCTATCTTGCTGAGAAAGGATTTGATCCTGTGATGGGCGCGCGCCCAATGCAACGCTTAATCCAAGACATGATTCGTAGTGCTTTGGCCGATGAGTTACTGTTCGGCAAGCTCAGTAATGGCGGTTCAGTGCGAGTGGATATTGATGAGAAGCAGGCCTTAAAACTAAGCTTCGGGGATACACCTTCAAGTGATGAACAAGAAGATCAACAGGATGCCGTGCCTGCAGAGTAGATTTTGACTTATGTCGAATCTAAGGCAGACTAATTCTTTTCAGCGCTCATTCGCTGTGCTGAATGTAGGAGCTTGGCTTATTCTGAGCGTGCTAAGTCTGTTCATGTTTATACTGGCGCAAAGCTTACCCCTTATGAAGACGTCTATTTGGGGCTTCTGGGGTGAGCAACGTCATTTTCTCAGTCTTATTTCACAAAGCTATCAACAAGGCCATCAATGGATGGCCATTCTTTCTTTACTTATAGGATTTATTATTCCTTTAAGTCTCTTGTTATTTCAAAGTTATCTACTTTTAGGTTTGTATTTTAAGCGCTTTGTGCCTGGGTTTGGCCTGATTCTTAAGTTGATTCGTTGGCTGAGTCCTTGGGGTATGGTGCCGGTATTCTTTCTAGGCCTCCTGGTTGCTCTGGTGAAAGTGGCCGATATGCGTACAGTGGACCTACAGTGGGGGATGTTGGCATATTCTTGCTTAGCTCTCTTGCTGATGGCGATGCAAGGTTTAAGTGCAACACGCATAGGGCAGCTCGCTATAGCGGAAGGATTCGTCTGTTTTCCTAAGGACTCTGCTCAGGTTTCATCGATTGCATCACCAAGTACACGAGTCATAAACCGCTATTTAGCCCACTTAACGCCAGTTTTTCTGCTCATCGCTTTAGCTTGTTTCGTTCTCGCTAATTGGTATCCGATGATGCAGATCAGTACCTTACTGAGTTCACAAAACTATACCTTATGGCAGGGAGTCGTGAATCTGTGGCGTGCACAGATGCCATTTCTAGCCATATTAATTTTCCTTGTCAGTCTCTTATTGCCTCTGATTAAAATTTTGGTTCTCAGTCTTTTATATTGGCAGGTAAGACGCGGTCACTTACAAGCTAGACGACAGATGGTCTGGTATAAAGCTTTAAAGCTTAGTGCGCAGTGGTCAATGTTAGATATAGTGGTGGTTTTGTTACTCGGGGTCTTATTAAATTTTGGCTTTTTATTATCCGTTAAACCCTTAGAAGGTACGCTGTATTATACCTCCATGGTTGTATTCACCGTATTGGCCAGTGTGTGCTTTAAGGTGAATCCACAAGGGGGGTGAGGGGATGCGTGGGTAGGCTCGCACGTCTTCAGAGGATAATACGTCATTAAACTAAGAGCTTCGAGAAAGCTTACAAGAAGCGGCAACTTGAAATTTAGCCATTAGAGCAAGGATACGCGATAAGTGATCTGCATCTATACCTGGTAGATTCCGCTTGAGACTTACACTCTTATGTGTGGATTTAAGCCAAAAATCTGTAGTTTGCTTTAGAATAATAGGATTACTGGTTTTGGTCTTTTGGATAAGAAAATGAAAAAAAGTCTTTTGCATTCTTGTTTATTAGCAGCAACGCTCATGCCTAGTTTGGCCTTAGCGGATATTGTTGTAGGCATTAATTTATCATCAACGGGTCCTGCCGCGGCTATTGGTATTCAATCACAGAATGCAATTCATTTATGGCCAGATACTTTAGGTGGTGAGAAGGCGCGTTACATCATTATGGATGATGCGACTGACGTAAGTAAGTCAGTGAAGAATGCGCGTAAGCTGACCTTAGAAGATAAGGTTGACTTAATGGTTGGGCCGAATTTAACCGCCTCAGCCTTAGCCATATTAGACGTATTGAAAGAAACAGAGACACCGATGATTGCTTTGGCGGCATCGGCGGCAATTGTAGAACCAGTGGATGATCCTGGTCGTCGTTGGATGTATAAGATGCCACAGAACGATAGTCTCATGGCGCAAGTGCTTGTGGATGAGATGGTCAAGAAGGGCATCAAGAAAATAGGCTTTATTGGTTACGCAGATTCTTATGGTGGAAACTGGTGGAATGAATTCACCAAATTGGCCAAGGGCAAGGTCGACGTTGTCATGCGTGAATCGTACCAACGCACGGATACCACCGTTGTGGGTCAAGTGATGAAATTAATCGCCGCTCAACCTGAGGCGATTTTAATTGCTGGTGCTGGTACACCTGCGGTATTGCCGCAACGCACGCTGAAAGACCGTGGGTTTAATGGCATTGTGTATCAAACTCATGGTATTGGTACTTTAGAATTCCTACAGGTTGGCGGCAAGGTCGTAGAAGGGACTTTATTCCCAACCGGACCAGGTGTTGTGGCTCGCGGCTTACCTGAAGATAATCCCGTTAAGAAAGTGGCCATGGACTTTACGGAAAAATATGAAGCCAAATACGGTGCAAATAGTGCAACTCAGTTTGCGGGTGATGCCTATGGTGCTTGGATGGTGGCAGATCAAGCTGTAGAGCGTGCGCTCAAAACGGGTGCTAAGCCTGGTACGATAGAGTTCCGTCGTGCCTTACGTGATACCATTGAACAGACGAATGAATTAGTGGTGCCTAATGGTGTCTTGAATATTACACCTCAAGATCATCAGGGCTTTGATGCACGTGCGGCTGTGATGGGGCAGATCAAGGACGGTAAGTTCCAGTATGCTGAGAACTAATTACTACAGCATAGGCTTGGCTCATCGCTAAGATGCAGAGAACATGTTCTACTACGTTGAGAACGTGTGGTTGGATTTTAGAGGTAACAAGTTTAGTGGTGGCAAGTTTAGTGCTGATATTAAGCGCACCATAATATTGGCAAATGGCAGCAGGTTGATGTCTAAATCCTGTTCCAAAAAAGACGCTGGATAGAATGAGTTTTCATTTTTATCCAGCGTCTTTGTTTTGCTTTATCCGTCGCTCGGCGGATGCGTAAGCGCTTATTATAGAATGGGGCCTATTGAAAGTTTAAGACCCCATTATTATGCTTAGCATATACTTAGTCAATGCGCGCATTGGACAGTTCAACGATTTCTTTATATTTATCGTATTCTTTCTTCGCAAATTCAGCAAAGTCTTGAGCGCTACCAGGTTCTAAATCGGAGCCCATGGCACGTAATTGTTCTTGTACCTTAGGATCTTTCATCGCTTGTGTATAGACAGCATTAAGCTTAGTAATGATAGGCTCAGGTGTGCCTGCTGGGGCAACAATACCAAACCATGTACCAATATCAAAATCATCTACACCGGCTTCTTGTAGTGTGCTGACATCAGGTAAGAACTTACTGCGCTTTGCTGTGGTCACGGCTAGGGCTTTAACTTTGCCTGACTCGATAAGTGTTTGCGCTGAGGCTAAATTATCAAACATGAGTTGTGTTTCATTGGCTAAGAGTGATAATTTGGCGGGGTTAGCACCCTGGTATGGCACGTGCACCATGCTGACGACGAGTTTGTTTTTGAGGAGTTCGCCCGCTAAGTGGCCAGCACTACCATTACCGCCCGAGGCGTAGTTTAGCTTACCTGGGTTGGCTTTCATATATTCAAATAGGCCAGGAAGGTCATTGATATTATTTGCATCGGCAAATTCTTTATTTAATACCAAGACGTTAGGGACATTCGACACTAAAAGTACGGGAGCAATGTCTTTACTGGCATCAAAGGGAATATTGCTATAAAGCCATGGATTAATGGCCATGGTCGCTACGGCACCCATAGCGATTGTATAGCCATCCTTGCCAGAACGAATCATGGTATCGATACCGATATTACCACCAGCTCCTGCTTTATTGTCAACAAAGATACGCTGACCAAAATCGGTTTCTTGGACTTTATCGCTGAGTAGACGTGCGGCAGCATCAAGTGGACCACCTGGTGCATAAGGCACAATAAATTGCACGGGTTTGCTCGGGTAGTTTTCTATAGCCTCAGTCGCCTGAACCGCTGGGTTGAGTAAAAAACTGGCACTTAATGCGAGTGCTAGGCTAAATGTCTTACGTAGTTTCATTGTGAGGTTTCCTTTATAAAAAAAAGAAAATGAATAAAAAAAAGAAAAATTAATTACGCCCAGTACTACCAAAGCCGCCATCGCCACGGTCACTATTATCGAATTCTTGAACAATATTGAATTGAACTTGTTGTACAGGGACGATAACAAGTTGTGCAATACGCTCTAGTGGCTCAATGGTAAAAGGGGTCTGGCCACGGTTCCAAGCAGAGACCATTAACTGTCCTTGATAATCCGAGTCAATTAAGCCGACGAGATTACCTAGAACTATACCATGCTTATGACCTAGGCCGGAGCGGGGGAGAATCATGGCAGCATAGGCGGGATTGTTCAAATGAATCGCTAAACCAGTGGGTACTAAGGTAGTTTCACCAGGATTTAATACTACCGCTGAATCTAGGCAAGCGCGTAGATCTAGACCCGCTGAGCCACTTGTTGCATAGCTTGGTAATTGTTCTTGCATGCGGGTATCTAAAATTTTTAGATCGACTGAAATACTCATATTCTGCCCTTTATTGAATAATATATGCGGTGAAGAATGATATCAAGGTATCGGTATATTAATCACTTCACTTATTGCTTGTTAGTTAAGTCTAGCCTATTAGCATAGACGCACTCGCCCACTTAAGTATGCTTAGAACTAGGGTGAGCGAGCTTAGTTGTGTTTAGAACTATCGTCTTTAGAGGAGAACTCATCCTTAGCGGAAAACTCATC
>CAZIKJ010000398.1:0-1546 GCA_964539685.1 uncultured Pelistega sp. | reverse complement strand
CGCACTAAGATGAGTCGCTCACGCAAAGCCGCCGCAATCGCCGCTGCATCCAAGTCTGGGTGACGCATAAAAATAAAGTTGGTTTTCGATGGCAGAACCTCAAAACCTAAAGCACGCACTTCGCGCTCTAAATACTCACGTGAAGCAATAATCTTCTGGCGTGTCTGGTTAAAGTGCTCATCATCTTCAAACGCAGCAATCGCACCGGCTTGGGCGATACGATCAACTGGATAGGAGTTAAAGCTGTTTTTCACACGAATCAAGGCTTGCAATAAATTTGCTTGACCCAAGGCAAAGCCCACGCGAATGCCCGCTAAGGAACGTGATTTGGAAACAGTTTGAATCACTAATAAATTCGCATATTGATTAATTAAGCTGACTGCACTGGTACCACCGAAGTCAACATAGGCTTCGTCAACTACAATCAGAATCTCTGGCTGTACTTGCAAGAGTTGTTCAATCTGTGCCAATTCCAATTGCATACTGGTCGGCGCATTCGGGTTAGCAAAAATAATCGCGCTGACCTCTTCTGGCTTAGCCGCTAAATAAGGCGCTAAATCAATACTGTAATCCGCCGCCAAGGGCACTTGCTCAAAAGGCACTTGGAAAAGCTTGGCATACACTGGGTAAAAGCTGTAAGTAATGCTTGGAAATAAGATCTTCTTATCACCGCGACGGAATAAGCCTTGGAAAGTATGGGCTAATGACTCATCAGAGCCGTTCGCCACGAATACTTGATCATCACTAAGACCGTAATACTTCGCTACCGCTTGACGTACCGCTGTTGCTTCTGAGTCTGGGTAAAGCGCTAGACCTTGTGCCACAGCCGCTTGCATGGCGGCGATGGCTTTTGGCGAAGGCTCATAGGGTGACTCATTACTATTGAGTTTAATAAACAGCCCTTCTGGTGGTTGCTCACCTGGCACATAGGGGGTCAAGTCAGCAACAAAATCACTCCAAAACTTACTCATTTACTTGTCTTTATAAGGGTTATGTGAAGACTTAAACTCGATGCGCATCGGTGTGCCATCCAGTTTAAAAATACGACGAAAACGAGATTCTAGATAACGGCGATAAGAGTCACTCACGCCATCCAAACCACTGCCATGCACAATCACTAATGGTGGATTCTGACCACCTTGGTGCGCATAGCGCATCTTCGGTCGGAAAATACCATGGCGTGGAGGTGGTTGTTGCTCAACCGCCGCATGCAATTCACGTGTTAATTTCGGTGTTGAAAGCTTGATAAAGGCAGCCGCATGGGCTTCATGGACAGACTTCATCAAAGCTTTAATGCCATGCCCTTTTAAGGCTGAAATATGATGCACTTTGGCGAAAGACAGGAAGCGTAACTTACGCTCAAACTCACGCGTAATCCAATCGCGCTCATCGCCATCCAAGCCATCCCATTTATTAATCGCCACCACCAAGGCACGACCACTTTCAAGGATAAAACCTGCAATATGGGCATCTTGATCGGAAATTTCAGTCTGTGCATCAAGCACGAGGACCACCACATTGCATGCTTCAATGGCTTGCAGGGTCT
>CAZIKJ010000397.1:0-1938 GCA_964539685.1 uncultured Pelistega sp. | reverse complement strand
GTATTGCTCTTTTTGGATGGCTTTTAAAATTAAAGACGGATTGGTGGTCGCATCTGTTGGGCGATGCTCACGCATACTTTCAAAATCACCCGTATCCGCCACTACGGTTGTAAACTGACGCAGACTATCTAATTGAGAACTCATTTTATCTACCTAAAAATATCAGCAAAATACGCTATAAAAGCCAATTGAACATAAGCAGCATGACAGTAAATCAGCTGTCTTTCTGTGCCCTAAGGGTTAAGCCAGAGAATCATAGTGTGAAACAAGGAATATACTAGCAAAGCTAGAAAAAATTATCCTCTAAGTGAGGCTTATGAAGAGATTGTAACAAGAGAAACTATTTGTATTACAAAAAGAACGAAAAGTTGAATTGTTACACAATAAGCATTGTGATTAATTTACACTAAGGAGTACGATTGTCTCATGATTAATTTATTACGTTATATCTTACGTTAATATACATTCGCCTTTATTGCGATTGGGTTAAGGTTATAAGGAATGCTGCGGCTAAAAAACGGCTTACTTGCTTTATTCGTGATGTTGCCATTACATTCTGCTCAGGCGCAAACTGGGGCGGATGCGGCCCTACGCGTCGGTTTTACGAGCTTGCAACAAGAGTTGAGTATTAATCCGTGCTTGAGCGATAGGGTGGTAGCCGATTTATACGGACCGGCAGCCATACCTGTGGCCGAACAAGAACGCAAAAAATGGCCTGCTAACCTTTGCCAAAATCCTCTTACTGTACAAGCCTTAGCAAATTGGCATTTTAGCAGCTCGGCTTTGTTGGCGAATACTGAGCGCCCAGTGGTGATTGCGAACCTAATTCGTGAGCGAAATACTATTCTAGCCTCGTGTTCTTCAGTCTCTTGTATTAGCCAGCAGCTCCCAAGGATGTTGGAGTGGGCTCGCATTAACTTGGACCGTACGCCAGTCGCGCCAGCTGAAAATCGCCCCGTTCCTGTAATGGGTAAACCACTCTCACATCCGAAAATTTCCTTGCGTGGATTACAGTTACCGCTTGAGTCACAAGCAAGCGCCTGTCCAGGCGGCGAGAACAGTTTAGAGTTCTATACCGCGAGTATTTTGGTGCCAGGCGCTGCTTTGGCCGTTGCTCGTTGTGCCAACCAAGGTCATTCCAGCCTATGGTTGCTCGAGAAGGATGCCAAAACTTCGGTTTGGCAGACCATCTTATTCTCTGCCGATGAAGATGAATTTTTCATTTTGCCAAATAATCGTGAAGATCATCCAACACTCTTTCTCAAGAAACGTGTACCCAGTGGTGAATTAATTACAGTCTATGAGTTCAATGGTAAGAGTCGCTACCAACGCAAAATTAGTTTTGTGGTCAGTCCTGACGAGTTTGGCATGCTTCATGCCTTTGATTTAACATTTATCCATTAATTTTTTTGACCCAAGAGCCGTATTTAAGCGTTTAGCTTGACGAAAAAAAGTATAATCAGAAGGTTTATTTATTGATTATGACTTTTGGGGTCTTATGGCGTTATCCTCACAAATCCTTGGAAATAAAGCAGAATTTCCAACGGCAATTTTAGCCCTAGCTGATGGTACTGTATTTCGTGGTATTTCTATTGGTGCTAGTGGTCACACTACTGCTGAACTTGTTTTCAACACCTCAATGACTGGGTATCAAGAAATTCTGACTGATCCGAGTTACACACAACAAATCGTTACCTTAACGTATCCGCATATTGGTAACACGGGTATTAACCCTGAAGACATCGAATCCTCTAAAATCGGTGTTTCAGGTTTGGTGATTCGTAATTGCCCAAGTCGTATTTCTAATTTTCGTGCCACGAAAACTCTCCCTGAATATCTCCAAGAGAATGGTATTGTAGCCATTGCCGATATTGATACTCGTAAACTCACACGAATTCTTCGTGAAGGTGGCGCACAAGGTGCGTGTATTTTAGTGGG
>CAZIKJ010000396.1:0-2336 GCA_964539685.1 uncultured Pelistega sp. | reverse complement strand
CCCCATCCCCTTAAACTCAGGAAGGTCCTCAATCACAGGAAAGCCAAATTCACGATACGCATTAAGGTGACGATTGGCACTAATCCACAAGCCATCAACTTGTGGCCGCAAGCGTTCGATTACATGCTCAATTAAGGGCTTATCTTGAAACAATACCAAGCCCTTATCCTGACCTTGCATACGACGCGCTTCACCGCCTGCTAAAATCAATCCCGCTACCTTATTCAAGACTGTCCTTCCT
The DNA here is from genome assembly GCA_964539685.1 of uncultured Pelistega sp. GTDB lineage: Bacteria > Pseudomonadota > Gammaproteobacteria > Burkholderiales > Burkholderiaceae_B > Taylorella. Next base: position 2,095 of record CAZIKJ010000396.1, on the reverse strand, counting down.
CACTGCTCGATAAGCGTACCATCTCTTGCAGCAGCGCACTTGTTGTAGCTTGCTTCATAACATCGTCATTACTTGCAGATCGCAAATAGTAATGTACCGTCATATTGTCAATCTTGTTACTCATATTTTGCAGCATTATTATCGGCACTCTGTGAAGTCTGCCAACGCGCCAAGGCCTCCGCATCACTTTGCTTAGCAGCAACCCATTCGCTTGATTGGTCACTGAAGAGCTCTTTTTTCCAAAAAGGCGCTTGATTCTTCAAATAGTCCATTACAAATTCCGCCGCCGCAAATGCCGCCTGACGATGCTCTGCATACACCAACACCAACACAATCGGCTCATGTAAAGCAAGCGTTCCAACCCGGTGGATGACTTTCATTGCCGAGAATGGCCAACGCGCCAAGGCTTGGCGCATAATCCGCTCAATCTCCGCTTCCGTCACATGCGGATAATGCTCAAGAAATAAACCCTGCACGGAAGGCTGAGAGGCATCAGCTTGCGCTAAATTCTCAAACTCCCGCACCATACCCTGGAAAGCCACGAGCGCACCAGCATTACGCGCATGCGGCAGTAAAGCCTGCTCCTCATGACCTAATGAGAAAGATTCAGTTTGAATCTGCACCTGAAGATATGCCGACATATTACATCCCTCTCATCCCTATTACAGCGTGGGGCAGTTTTACCGTCAAGAAACTTGAAGCTTTAAACACATTGATCACTAAGGTCATATGCTCAAACTGACGATGCTCTATCATCTCAACCTCCTGTCACAGGCGGCAAAATACCTACCTCAGCGCCATCAGCAATCGGAGCTGGTGCGTGTAAGATCTCTTGATTTAATACAATCTTAAAAATCTTATCGGCGGCTAAAGCGCTAGCCCATGGCTCACCGCGCTGACGTAAGAGCGCTAATAACTCATCGGTGTTCAGCGCCGTCCATTCCAGTTGCTCTTCTTGACAAGCCAACTGATCCTGCAGCACACCAAAATAACGAATTCGAATCATTATCAACCTAAAGTAAAAGTCCAAGGCAAAAACCTAAGGAAAAAGGCAGCAACCATAAGACCTAAAGAGTCACATTCCTTGATTAGGGAATACGTTATAATCTGCCATATGCCTAGTGGTCTACTTTGGTATTATACGGCTTATCTGAATAAAGCTAAAATCCCATATGAGGTAATCTAAGGAATTATCGACCCAACTCTACATTAGAGTATGCCTACATCTTATGTTTAACACGATTAAGCATCCGCTGTTCATGTAAGCCCTCTAAAGAGTCCTACCTCCATCTGCCGTTTACACTAGGCGTACCGCATCTAGGCTCGAATCAATTTTAAGGTGACTTATGACTTCTCCAAACTCCACACCCCCCTCAGACAACACTTCAGAAGAGCAAGCCACACGCCTGACGCATTTTGATCAAAAAGGCCAAGCGCATATGGTGGACATTGGTGACAAAACACCCACCAAGCGCAGTGCCTTAGCCACTGGCTCTATTTATATGTCTGAGCAAGCGTTCTCACAACTTCAGAATACAACCGCAAATAAAGGCGATGTATTAGCAATTGCGCGGATTGCGGCGATTGGTGCCAGTAAGCAAACCTCTAACCTCATTCCCTTATGCCATCCCCTACCGCTCACCAAAGTCAGTGTAGAGTTCGAGCTACATCAGCAAGAGCAGCGTGCTGATATCTTCGTCACCGCCGAGACACTAGGGCGTACAGGCGTAGAGATGGAGGCCTTAACTGCGACCAGTATTGGCTTATTGACCATCTACGATATGCTCAAAGCCGTTGATAAGAGCATGCGTATTGAAGGCATCACCTTACTGCGTAAAGAAGGTGGCAAGAGTGGCTTGTTTGTGAATCCGAACCAATAAGCCTATAAAGTATGGGTCTCATATAATAGACGCACTTCATAGCCGCACATAATAAACACGCTTCATAAAAGCTCTTAATAAATGCGCTATAGAGACCCATGCATAAGCGCTGCTTGATTTAAGTAGTAGCCCGCGCGCATTTGATACGGCCAATGCTATGATCTATAGATAATATTTCAGTCTATCGCCTGCGTGCATTTCATACAGTCAATAAG
>CAZIKJ010000395.1:0-9154 GCA_964539685.1 uncultured Pelistega sp. | reverse complement strand
CCTATTAAAATTAATCGGTGGTCTTGAGCCCCCAAGTCGCGGCTCGATTACGGTTAAGGGTGAACGCATTGATAAGATGACCGCTCGCGCCAGTCCTTATCTACGCCGTACCGTTGGTATTATCTTACAAGATACACACTTACTCTACGATCGTAGTGCTTTTGAGAATGTCATGTTACCACTTGCTGTCGTGGGCCTAAGCACGGATAAGGCCGCAGCGCGCGCACGCGCAGCGATTGTCAAAGTGGGTCTTGGTGGCAAGGAGAAACTCAATCCAATTGCCCTCTCGGGTGGTGAGCAACAACGCTTAGCGATTGCGCGGGCCATTGTGAATCGTCCTAGCATCCTGATTGCTGACGAACCGACGGCCAACCTTGATCAGGAAAATGCGCGCTTAATTCTAGATGTGTTCCGTGACTTTAATCGTGTTGGTGTAACCACGCTTATCGCTTCGCACGACCTGCCTCTCCTACAACATTATTCTAATCGTACCTTGTTAATTGAACCTGGTCGTTTCACTGATTTAGGACAACACTAATGAAAACCTGGTTACGCCATCACTCTTACGCCCTACGTATTGCCTTACGTCGCCTTAGCCTTACACCGTTTTCAACGATTAGTAATATCACCGTAATCGCTTTCGTTCTGGCCCTACCCTTACTCGCTAGCGCCGTGCTCAGTTCTTTAGAGCCCGTGACACGTACGGTCTCAGTCAATCCTGTTATCACCTTATTTATGAAGGATGTGGCCAGCATTGAAGAGACTCAAACACTAGCACAAGAGATTGAAAGCAACGCCGCTGATAGCATTCAGAAAGTCGAGGTCTTAAGCAAAACCCAGGCCCTAGATTCGTTGAAATCCTCAGAGACCTGGTCTGAGTCTTTGCAAGCCTTGCCACGCAACCCCTTACCCCACTCGATTATTATTTCTCTCAACGATACCGCCGATACGCAGCGCGCTAATGAGCTCGCCGAACAATGGAGCACTCTTGAGTTGGTGGATATTGTGCAATTCGATAGTGACTGGGTGAAAAAACTCGAAGGCATTATTTATTTCTTCAAAGTCGTGCTCGGCATTCTAGCCGCTGGTGTGGCTGCCGTGGTCATCGCCACTGTCTTTAATACGGTGCGTATGCAGGCCTTAGTTCAGCGTGATGAAATTGCTGTGGCTCGCTTAGTTGGTGCCACTGAATCATTCGTACAGCGCCCTTTCCTATACCTTGGGGCGATTACTGGACTCTGTGCAGGCCTACTCTCCATTGTACTAACCGCAATTGCTCTGAGAATGATGAATGGCGCTATTCAAGTCTTATCAGAGTCTTACGGCGAATCTTTCGTACTACGTCTACCCGAGAGTTTCTGGTTGGTCTTCGCAATAGTTATCGTAATGTTAGTGGCCGCTTTAGCTGCTCGTTGGTCAGTCACGCGTCACTCTACGTTCTAATGGCTGATTTTGTTACACGCTTAGTGACTTGGCAAAAAGCCCATGGACGCCATGACCTACCTTGGCAATTAAGTCGCGACCCTTACCGAGTCTGGCTATCTGAGATTATGCTGCAGCAAACTCAAGTCAACACCGTCATGGCATACTACCAGCGCTTCTTAGAGCGCTTTCCGACGGTGGAGAGTTTGGCCGTGGTTGCGCAAGAGGAACTTATGCCCTACTGGGCGGGCCTAGGCTATTACGCCCGAGCGCGCAACTTACATCGTTGTGCGCAAATTATTTACCAAGAGTTTGCGGGACAATTCCCCAGCGACCCCGAGGTTTTACAAACCTTACCAGGCATCGGCAAATCCACCGCGAATGCCATTGCCGCTTTCTGTTTTGATGCGTCAACACCGATTATGGATGGCAATGTAAAGCGTGTATTTACACGCTACTACGGTATTGCAGGCACAGGAAGTGCGACCGAGAAGCAACTCTGGCAACAAGCTTATACAAATGCACAAGGACGAGCGGGCTTAGGTACTTATAACCAAGCTCTCATGGACTTAGGCTCTAGTATCTGCAAACGCAGTAAGCCCTTATGTAATAGCTGTCCCTTGCAACAGGACTGTTATGCGTTCAAGCATAATGCGCAAACTGAGCTACCGACGCGAAAAGCAAAAAAAGCCATTCCCACACGCCACTGCCATATGCTTGTCTTACAAAAAGGCGCCCAAGTTTTCTTACAAACACGCCCTTCTAAAGGCATCTGGGGCGGGCTACTTAGCTTACCTGAGTTTATCGATGCACCTGAGCTTGAGCAAACACTCGTTGCACAAGGTTTAGCTAAAGGTCAGTCGATGGCGGCTTTTGAGCATATATTTAGTCACTTTCGCCTGATTATTCAGCCCCAATTAGTACGCCTAGAGCGTTCTTCTAGAGAACAAACTGTAGATCATTATCGAGTCAATGGGGGCGAACATGAGGGTGAACCTATAACAAGGATCCGTCAAGCGAAACCGTCTAAAATACATTCACCCACGCTGTCTATACACGCGCCAAGCGCTGAGCTAGTCGGAGATTGGTATGACCTAGAGCAGGCCGAAGCACTCGCTCTACCTGCACCTGTATTAAAGATCTTGCAAGGCGTACGGGATTTATAACTCTGGTTTGCGCTGCGGCTTGTAGTTAGCAATACTCATCAAGAGACCACTTGCGATCCCTAAAGTCACTAAGGCCGTACCTCCGTAACTCATAAAGGGCAATGGCACACCTACAATCGGTAGAATACCCATCACCATACCCATATTTACAAAGACATAGACAAAGAACATCATCGTTAGAGCGCCAGCAAGTAGTCGGCCGAATTGGGTCTGCGCACGCATGGTAATAGCAAAACAACGAGCAATCAATAAAGTGTACATAATAAGCAGCAGAACACTGCCATAGAGACCAAACTCCTCGGCGAATACAGCAAAAATAAAGTCCGTAGTCCGTTCAGGAATAAAGTCTAAGTGCGTCTGCGTCCCCATCATATAGCCCTTACCATAGAGACCACCCGAACCAATTGCAATCATACCTTGAATGGTATGAAAGCCTTTGCCCAAGGGATCGGTATTCGGGTCTAATAAGGTACAGACGCGGGTTTTTTGGTATTCATGTAGAATCACCCAGTCAAAGCCAGGCGCACAAAGCGTGGATTCAAAGTAAAGAATAAGCCCGAGGAAAATCACACCAATAATAAAAATTGGCGTGAGCAATTTAAACGACAAACCGGCAAAATAGATCACGCAAAAACCTGTAGCGAACACTAGCAAGGCCGTGCCTAAGTCAGGCTGCTTAATGATTAAGGCAAAAGGAATAAGTAATAAAATACCCGCCACGATAAAGTCACGAATCCGTAAATCACTACGGTACTTATCGAAATACCATGCCAGCATCATCGGCACACATAACTTCATCATTTCTGATGGTTGCAGACGAATAAAGCCTAAGTCCAACCAACGGGTAGCTCCCTTACTGGTCGAACCGAATAACTCCACCGCTAGCAGCAGCAAGCATCCCAACACATAGAAGGGAATGACTGACTTCATGATTTGCGACGGTGTCCAGAGCGCCACGAACCACATCACCATAAACGCCAATAGAAAGTTACGCCCTTGCTGCACAAAGCGACCATCGGTATCTCCGACGGCAGAATGCATCACGACCATGCCGAGCATGCCAAAAAGCACGAGAATCAATAACAGCGGCCAATCAAAAGCTTTAAACGCGCGAAAAGTCCAGCGCATAATGTGATCCATCATGCTCTAACCCTCCGCCTTGCGAGGTGTATCAGGCAATACAACGCGTTGCGCCTGTTCTTGATGGGTCACAGGACCTAAGATATCAGGGACAGTTTCAGGAATTTTCTTATCTTCTGGGTTAACCGGTGCATCCTCTGGTACTTCTACATCCGGCGAGCTCTCATCGCCTGGCTCTTTATTCATATCTTCTAGGAAACTCGGCACGTACTCAGGGACATTTTGTCGATCAGGGGCCAACCAATAATCAAAAACTTTACGGGCAATAGGTGCCGCCACAGTTGAACCCCAGCCACCATTCTCAACAATCAATGCAACTGCGATTTTCGGATCGTCGGCTGGCGCATAACCCATATATAAGGCATGGTCATGCAAGCGCTTATCTAAATTTCGTGCATTATAGCGAGCACCACGTAAGCTAAATACCTGTGCAGTGCCGGTTTTACCCGCTGCCACATAATCTGCCCCGACAAACACACGTCTCGCCGTACCTGATCGGTTAACCCCCACTAAGGCATCGCGCACCAAATCAATATGCGCTTGTTTGAGAGGGATGGTGTATTCAGCAGTCTTAACCACTTGCTCAGCCTGCTTAGTTACAGGGTTTTCGCGCCAGTTCACAATATGGGGTTTGGTGTACACACCATCGGCCGCCAAAGTGGCTGTCGCTTGGGCCAATTGCATAATGGTAAAAGAGTTGTAGCCCTGGCCAACCACCACTGAAATCGTCTCGCCAGGAATCCATCGTTGTTTCTTCGGGTCCTTAAATGCCTGACGCTTCCATTCTTGGGAGGGTAAGATACCGCGTTTTTCACCAGGCAAATCAATCCCAGTTTTCTTACCAAAGCCGAATGGCAAGGCAAAATCATGTAGATTATCTACCCCCAATAAAGGGCCCAAGCTAAAAAAGTAGGTATCTGATGAGACGACAATCGCTCTGTGCATATTGGTTGGACCATATGCCGCACGACCCGCATTACGAAAGCGTTGACCACCAAACTCAAAATATCCAGGGTCGGGTATCCTAGTCTGGGGATCTCTTACCCCCAAAGTCAAGGCCGCCAAAGCCACAAAGGGCTTATACGTTGAGCCAATTGGGAAAGTGCCTGATATCGGTCGATCGACCAAGGGATGGTCAGGGGAATCAGATAAACGGCGCCAATTATCGACATCAATCCCGTCAATAAATAGATTCGGATCATACGATGGTGCCGAGACATAGGCCAAAACCTGACCATTACGTGGATCAATAGCGACCAGCGCACCACGTTCAGGTGTTTTAGACTTATTAAATAGGCCTTCGACCATGGTCTGTAAGCCCATATCAATGGATAGCCGTAAGTTATCGCCTGGTATGGGGTCAGTGCGCTTTAAAACGCGTACAGGTCGCCCAGAAGCGGAAATTTCGACCTCTTCCCAACCCGTTTTGCCATGTAGAATTTCTTCATAGCTCGCCTCGATACCTTTTTTCCCGATCACATCGGTGCCACGGTAATTACCCTCTAGACCTTCTTCCTCTAAGCGTTCTTGGTCTTTCTCTGAAATACGGCCAATATAACCAATCAAGTGAGCAGCTGACTCGCCTTGAGGATACTCGCGCACCCAACGCGCTTTCAAACTTACCCCTGGAAAGCGATAGGAGTTAGCAGCGAAAATAGCGGCTTCATCATCAGTAATATTGTGGCGCATAATGACCGAAGCATAACGATGCGAACCCGATAAGCGACGCTTAAAGCGACGAATATCCAAGCTTGTCATGGGAATAATTTCACTGAGCTGTTCAATCAGCGTATCCATTGATTTAATCTGTCCTGGCACCACTTCGATGGTATAGTCGCGAAAACTTCGTGCTAATACCAAGCCATTGCGATCCACCACATCGCCACGACGTGGCACAATCGGCACTAATGTAATACGATTATTTTCTGCTCGTTCAGAAAAGCCTTGGAAACGTTCAACTTGCAGCACCCACAATCGGTAGGTCAAAATGCCAAAACACAGCAACACAAAAGCCGACGCTACGATAACTCGCAGCGCAAGCTTTTGACGTCTCTTGGCAGTATTGCTACTAAATTCAAACATTGAAAAATTTCCAGCTTAAATCAACTTAATCAATTATCGTCATCGACTGGACGGGTAGGTAATTTGAGAATTAAATCAGCAGCTAACCAGAGTAATGCGGTTAAGACACCTGACCACATCCAGCCCCAACCTGGCCACTCACCCTCAATCCAAGCCTCAAATAAGCGGCTTGGAATAGCGGCAATCACAAAAATAGGTAAAACATGAAGGAAATGCGCGAACACACCAAATTGCAGCATACGTTTGCGCACCAACATAATGGCGTACATCACGAGCACATATTGCAAGGCATGGCGGCCCAAGATATTGGTATCATGAACATCCATGAATATACCAAAGACAAAAGCCGCTACCATACCCACACCTGGTGCTCCATAAGCACACCAGAAAGCCAAGACCAATAGTAGAATATCAGGCGATCCAGACCAAGTGCGCCAAGGAAGTAAAGAAGCCAGCCAAACAGCTATAATCGTACCCCAAACATAGGTTTTGGAGGCCATAAAGCTTTCGGTAGTAACATCAAGAGGACGTAAGGTTTTGAGTGGTTTCTTACTCATTAAGGCACCTCCTTACGTATTGCTTGTGCCTGTTGATGTCCGAGTTTGCTACTTGCTTTCTGCTCAGCGTTAGGACGTGTATTTCGCTGCGAATTAGGGCTTACGTTCCGCGCATCTTGAACCTGTTGATTACGCACCTTGGCACTGGTATTGTTCACGGCGTTCGTACTTCCTGTATTGCCTAGAGCTGCATTATTGGCTCGCATAGCATAAGACTTTGCCACTCCATCCCTGGGCAAGCCCAGTAAACTTGTATCAGGCACGAGGTTTTCTTGTGACGAATCCTGACCATCTTTTTCATGATTATTCGGCTCAAGCAATAACACTAAGAAATGCAAGAAACGCTCAGGATGCGCTGCTGGTTCTACAAAAGCACGCACAAAACCTTGGCTTGAGTTATTTTCAATTTCAAGCACTTTGCCGATTGCCAAGCCTGCTGGATAGACTCCGCCAACCCCGCTGGTCACCAGATTATCACCAACTTTGATATCGGCACCAGTGGAGAGATATCGCACTTCAACACGCTCATTCACACCACTACCAAATACAATCACGCGCAAACCATTACGCAAGACTAGAGCAGGGATAGAAATCCGCTCATCAGTAATCAGGGCCACTTCCGAGGTCTGACTGGTAACGCGCTGAATCTGCCCGACAACCCCACCTTCGCCAATCAGGGGCATACCAGGTTTAATACCATCATTACTGCCCTTAGTCAGTACCAAGGTATGGTGCAGAGGATTGGCTGCCGTGTATAAGATTTCCACGGCCACTGAGTTAATTGGCACCGAGTTTTTAATGCCTAAGAGTCGACGCAGCTGAGAATTCTCAGAGGCCATCTGTGCAGCATGGACGGAGATTTGTGCGAGTTCAATTTTCTGGCGTTCAGTTTCGATCAGCTGCTGCTTGGAGAGTTCGACAGCGTTGGACCAGTCATACACTTGATTGACCCAATTACGCGGCCATAACGCAGCTTGTTGAAATGGGTAAAGTGCCGTTGAAATTATGCGGCGCGCAGGCGAGAGTAGACCCCACTGAGAGTCTACTACCATCAGCACAATACAAAGCAAGCCTAAGAAAAATAGTTTAACTTCCGCAGCTTGACCTTGCTTGAACAATTGTAAGGACTTGTCTTGCGGCATTGAAAACCCTAAGCCGAACAATTGACATGGCAGCCCTCAACACATGAGGTGAGGCTGCAACATGTCTTACTCATTGATAAAGACGGGTCCGAGATGCTCTAAATGTTCTAAAGCCTCACCACAACCACGTACCACGCAGGTTAATGGATCTTCAGCCACCATCACTGGCAAACCAGTTTCCTCTTGCAATAAGCGGTCTAGGTCACGCAGTAAAGCGCCGCCACCTGTTAAGGCAATGCCTTTTTCTGTGATATCAGCACCTAATTCTGGGGGAGTTTGCTCTAAGGCTATTTTCACGGCAGAAACGATCTGGTTCAATGGGTCGCTTAAGGACTCCAAAATTTCATTCGAGGTAATCGTAAAGCTGCGTGGCACACCTTCAGCTAGGTTACGGCCCTTCACTTCAATTTCTTTAACCTCTTGACCAGGGAACGCAGAACCGATTTCTTTCTTAATCATCTCCGCGGTCTGTTCACCGATTAACATACCATGGTGGCGTCGGATATAGTTGGTAATGGCTTCATCAAACTTGTCACCACCAACACGCACGGAACCCTTATAGACCATACCACCAAGAGAAATAATCGCGACTTCAGTGGTACCACCACCAATATCAACAACCATAGAGCCACTAGCATCGGAGACATTCAAACCTGCACCAATAGCCGCAGCCATCGGCTCTTCAATTAAATACACTTGGCTAGCACCAGCACCTAGGGCAGCTTCACGAATCGCACGACGCTCAACCTGGGTAGAACCACAAGGAACACACACAATAATTCGTGGGCTAGCTGAAAACAAACTACGTGGATTAACAATTTTAATAAATTGTTTAATCATCTGTTCTGTCACTGAGAAGTCGGCAATCACACCGTCTTTCATAGGACGAATCGCATCAATATTGCCAGGAACACGGCCTAGCATCTGTTTGGCAGAGTGACCAACAGCTTGAATCACTTTACGACCGTGGTGGTTACCCGTCTCGTGACGAATTGCAACCACAGAGGGCTCATCAAGTACTACGCCCTTGCCTCGTACATAAATCAATGTATTCGCTGTACCAAGGTCAATGGCCATATCTGTTGACAGATAGTTTCTTAAAAATCTGAACATTTTTTATCTTAATTAGGGGTGAGCAAAAATCAAAGTCTTTGGAAGATTGATGTTATCAATTGGATAACAAGCAATATTAACTTATAATGGAGCATTAACAGCGAGTTTAGCACTATTAAGGCAAACAAATTTGTGCTTTTATAGCCTAAATAGCGATTTTTAACACTTTATCACGCAATATTACAATTTATGTCATTAACTCCTGCAGATGTCAGTCGCATTGCTCGTTTGGCTAGACTCGAATTAGACCAAGCGGAGCAAGCCCAGGCCCTGACTGAACTCAATAGTATGCTGAGCATTATTGCACAGCTCCAGTCAGTCGATACCCAAGGCGTAGAACCATTGGCGCACCCCCTATCCGTTTACGAAGATGTTCACCTGCGCTTGCGCGATGATGTCGTCACCGCCACCTCTTCTCTTGACGAGCGTGAAGCCTTAATGGCGAATGCGCCAGCCAAAGCCGAAGGCCTGTTCTTAGTGCCCAAAGTAATCGAGTAAATCATGACCATAAATTCTTTTTCTTCTATTGCCC
>CAZIKJ010000394.1:0-4549 GCA_964539685.1 uncultured Pelistega sp. | reverse complement strand
CTGGCGTATCTAAAGTATTAGCCGCTGATGGTGACTCTTTAGCTGATCAATTGGCTGAGAATATTGCTGAACAAGTTTTAGCAGTGGCAGGCGACTATTCACATATTTTATTCCCAGCGACAGCTTCAGGTAAGAACGTAGCTCCTCGTGTAGCAGCTAAGTTAGACGTGGCACAGGTTTCTGAAATTACTGCCGTGATTGATGCCGATACATTCGAGCGCCCAATCTACGCAGGTAATGCTATCGCTACCGTTAAGAGCAGCGATGCAAAGAAAGTGTTAACTGTTCGTTCGACCGCATTTGATGCTGTTGCTAACAGTGGTGGCAGTGCTGAAGTTGCGAATATCGATGCTGTTGCTGATAGTGGTTTGAGCAGCTTTGTGAGCCGTGAACTTGTGAAGAGTGATCGTCCAGAGTTAACTGCTGCTTCAGTGATTGTTTCTGGTGGTCGTGGTTTAGGTAGTGCCGAGAACTTCCACTTACTCGATAAATTAGCGGATAAATTAGGTGCTGCAGTTGGTGCATCACGTGCTGCTGTTGATGCTGGTTATGCGGCTAACGATCTACAAGTAGGTCAAACTGGTAAAGTCGTTGCGCCTCAGCTTTATATTGCTGTTGGTATCTCTGGTGCCATCCAGCACTTAGCAGGTATGAAAGATTCTAAAGTGATCGTAGCTATCAATAAAGATGCTGAAGCACCAATCTTCGGTGTTGCCGATTATGGTCTAGTAGCAGATTTATTTACAGCAGTACCTGAGTTAGAGCAATCGCTATAATTCAATAGTGATGAGCCAATGCTTATCAATAGATAAGCATTGGGCAATAAGCGCTAAGTCCCTCAAGACTTATTGAGGTGCAAAAATAAAACCCGTTATAGTTTTCTATAACGGGTTTTGTCTTGGTCGGTATCTTTATTACAAGAGATTTCTAGCAGAAAGATTTTTAAGTGCACTTGCAATAAGGTATGCAAGTACACTCATCACCTATTTATTTGCTATTCGCAATACGCTTAGCACGATTACCTGGTTCTGGGTGAGAAGAGAAGATACCGTGGCCGCCACCTAGACCAGCTAATTTATTCAGCGCAGATACTGCTGCCTCTTTAGGGCGATTATTTGCTTGCAAGACCTTAAGACCGAATGAGTCTGCTGAATATTCTTGTGATTGTGAGTATTGTGCGTCGATAAGTTTATGTGCAAGTTCGCCAATCTGACCTGCTGATAAGGCCGCCACAACACCTTGGCCACTAGATGCTGCCGCTTGACGAGCAGCAAGTGTTAATAGATTGGTACGTGCTTGTGACTTAGAGTGACCTTCCATGACGTGACCAATTTCGTGGCCAATAACGAATAAAACTTCATCATCAGTCATCATGTCTAATAAGCCAGAATACACACGAATATCACCATTCGGTAGGGCGAAAGCATTCACTTCATTATTTAAGTAAACTTTATAATTAAGGCGGGTGCCTTCGTAGGTTTTTAAGTTACGCGTGATTTTATTGAGGCGCTTTGTGTACTTATTATTTGCTGAAGCAACACGATTCTCGCCATCTAATTGTTTGGCAGATTGTACGCCGAGTGCTTTAACCTCAGCATCGCTGATCGATGCAGCTTGCGCTAGCGTTGTACCTGCTTCGAGCATGCCTGCTACATTCATACCATTACAGGCAGTTAATGTGGCAACAACTAAGCTACTTAAGAGCAATTTAGACTTCATGAGACCCTCACTTATTTGATTGGAAAATAATACATAAATTCATACTGCAATAGTGTACGTTTAACTTTACACGAATATGACAAAACTTCCTAGTGGGAATGTTGGTTAAGCGTAGGCTACTAATAAATTGTTTTTCTAGTCATGCGATGGCAAGTCATAAGGGTTTATATAAAGTACTGAAAAGATTAATTTTCATCCTCTTGTGGCTTATCAGGCTCAAAAAACATACCAATGTAGCTAGCATACTGACATGTATGCAAAATAACACTGATTGCATTAATGGCTAAAAACATTAATAAATAAAACACGGATAGATCGCGGACAAAGTACAAGGCAATATATTGAGGAAACAAGAACAATATAAGCATTAGGCAAACTAATAAAATCCATAAGAAAATTAAGGGCAAAATATTCTTGATGGTGGCTTTAAGAGAGTGCTGATAAGCCTCAAGTAGGTTCATAGACTCCCAGCTTAATAATGGAAATACCCAAGCGGTACAAAGCAGAAAGAGGGAGACTAAAAGAAAACCTGGCACTAGACTGCTAATGGATAATTGTGCAGAGGCATATTGTGCTAACTCAATGCTGCTCATGCTATTGAGTTGTTCCACACTCAACTGTAAGCTCGGAAAAGTCAGTTGCATAATCAGGTAAAGGGCTAAGGTATTGAGTAATCCTGCCATAAAAAATCGTATCCAAACTTGGGTAGAATCGATTTTTTTGAGTAAATCGCTGAGTTTAAAGTGCCCTCGAATAGAGGTTCCGTGAGAAGCGTTAAATAAAATCATCTGCATCATCGGTACACTTAATACACTGATGATAAGCAGTAAAAAGTCGGGTAAGGCGAGCACCATACCCATGCCCAGAAAAAGCGTCATAAACAATAAGAGAAATTTCGGCCACTGCTTGGCAAAAAGGCGAAGTCCAGTACCCAGCCAGTCTAATGCTGTACCAACGCGATGAGGATATATTTGCATATTGAATTCTTTAGGTTAAGACGTTCAGTCATATTAGCTTAGATAAGCGCATGTAAATAAGCTAATATGCTTGCTGCGATTAAACAGATCGTTATAGGGGTAACTCAGGGATATAGCCGTCTAAGCGTTGCTTTAAGACGCGCTCAAAATGGGTAGGATCATGTGGCTTTAAGGTTTGCGCTTCACGTGGTAAATAATAATCATACAGACGTGAGGTCCAAAAACGCAAAGCGGCAGCGCGTAATGCTTGTGGCCAAACAGCGCGCTCTGCTTCAGAGAAAGGGCGAATTTCATGATAGGCTTGCAACCAAGCTTTAATATTAGGACGAATAAATTCACCCGTGTCGCGCAAAATACACCAATCGTTCACAGCAACGGCAACATCAAATATCCACTTGTCCACACCGGCAAAATAAAAATCAATCACACCGCCCATGCTTGGATTTTGATAGGTTCCAGCAAACAGCACGTTGTCACGGAACATATCGCAGTGGCATGCACTTTCCGGTAAATTTCGCCATAATTCACTATTTTGCATTTCAATTTGCTCATTTAAGCAATGTTGATACAAGGTATTAAGCTCGGTAGATAGAAAAGGCTGGATAGCAGGGTAATTCGCTTGCCACCAAGATAAACCACGTAGATTAGCTTGTTGAATAGGGTAGTCGATTGCTGCTAGATGGGCTTGTGCTTGTGTCTGTGCCGCTAAGATGCAATGCGCTTTACTTGGGGTTGCTTCGTATCCACCTGCTAGTCGAGTTACGATGCTCGCTGGCTTGCCTTCCAATTGGGAAATTAACTGACCGTCTAAACGTTGCTGAGGCATAGGAACTTTTACGCCTTTGTGCGCAAGGTGATGCATCAGCTCAATATAGAAGGGCAACTGTTCGAAGGTTAATACTTCAAAAATCGTTAGGACGTAGTCCCCTTTAGTTGTATAGAGAAAGTAGTTAGTGTTCTCAATGCCAGCTGTAATACCTTGTAAAGAAATAAATTCACCAAGATCGTATTCACGTAAAAAATCAGCGGCTTGTTGATTGGAAATAGGGGTAAAAACGGCCATAACAGTGTCTTATAACAAATGTGGTGATGATGTAGTATTCTAGCAAAACCCTTGGGTGGTTTAGAGGAAATCACTGTATCAGTTATAATATATGCTTATTCCTTAAAGTTTTATTGTTTGTGAAACATACCATTCGCCGTACTCGTCGCTATTTTTCTTCCATGCATTGGCTGTTTGGACAGACAGGGCTTTTGCTATGGGCTATTGTCATGGGCATAGCAGGGGCTTTTAGTACGATTGCTTTCAATGAGATGGTTGCTTGGATCCAACGTCTGCATTCTGGTGCCGATGGCGATATGGTTGCGATCGCTTGGGAGTGGAGTACATGGCAAAGTATCTTAATTCCGACTATAGGTGGGCTTGTTGGCGGTATCTTATTATTTTCGGGTTCTAAGTTACGCGTTGATACTAACTCAGACTATATGGAAGCCGTGGCTATTGGTGATGGGCGATTGTCTTTACGCCAGGGCTTATTACGTGTAGCGTCTTCACTAGGGGTGGTTTCTACTGGTGGGTCTCTTGGTCGCGAGGGTCCCATTATTCATTTGGCGGCAATGATTGCCTCATTCTTTGGTCGCTTGTTCTTATTCGATTTAAATCGCTTACGCTTAATAGTGGCCTGTGGCGCCGCTGCGGGTGTCGCTGCTGCTTACCATGCGCCGATTGCTGGTGCTCTCTTTATTGCGGAAATCGTTCTGGGCTCAATGGCGATGCATGTGATTGGGCCTTTATTATTAGCATCCGCGACTTCATTTATTACCATGCATGCCATGGGTTTTGGTGAGACCCT
>CAZIKJ010000393.1:0-3855 GCA_964539685.1 uncultured Pelistega sp. | reverse complement strand
GGGTGGAGCAGCGTATGCCGATGATGATGATCGCCATCGTGCTAATGCAAAAATAAGTAAAGAACGTGCTGTTTCAATTGCTGAAGGTCAGGTGAAGGGTGGTCGTGCGATTGACACGGATTTTGAACGTGATGATGGTCGTAGTTACTATGAGATTGATGTGCGTGGCTCAAATAAGCGTACTTACGAGATCAAAGTAGACGCTAATTCAGGCAAGGTCATTTCTCGTAAAATTGATGACGACGATGATGATGATGATGACCGTCGCAAATCACGTAAGTCTAGTAGAGATGATGATGACGACGACGATGATTAAGTAGGAACCAAGCGCCATCTAAGTGAGTGAATACTAAAAAACCGAGTCCTGCATCAAATAGTTCTCGGTTTTCTTTTTGTCAGTCTTGTGGTTGCAACTAAGGCGCTAGCACATAAAGCCAGTCACCATCATCCTTCCGATTCTCGGCACCTTGCCGTTATCAAAGAACATGTTGCTAAGACTTACTTTTTCACGCGATCTTCTAAGCCAAACTCAGCCAGAATCTCATCAGTATGCTGACCTAATAAGGGGGGTGCCATACGGTATTGAATCGGTGTCTCAGAGAGATTAATCGGATTCGCAACGGTAGGTGCTGAGCCGCCTGTTGGATGCTCAATAGTCTTCCATAAGCCACGTGCTTTCACTTGCGGCATCTCGAACATCTGGGCAATATTATTAATCGGACCGCAGGGTACGCCGACTGAATTTAGCTTGGCTAACCAATTATCACGGGTATCGGTCTTCATGATGTCTGCCAATATTGGAATCAAGGTATCGCGGTTCACAAGACGCGATGAATTGGTAGCAAATCGCGGATCGCCCCCTAACTCAGGATGACCAATGACTTCGCTATAGGCACGGAATTGGCGATCATTGCCAACTGCCACAATCAGGTGTCCGTCATTCGAAGCGAATACTTGGTAGGGCACCACGTTCAAGTGGGCATTACCAAAGCGCTTCGGAATATCGCCTGTGGTCATATAGTTCAGGGTTTGGTTAGCTAAAAGGGCAACATGCGAATCTAATAGGCAGACGTCTAAGTGCTGACCTAAGCCACTATTATGGCGTTCTTGCAGGGCACTTAAAATACCGACGGTGGCGTACATACCTGTAATTAAATCGGTTACGGCAACACCAGCTTTCTGTGGGCCACCGCCAGGTAAGTCATCACGTTCACCCGTTATGCTCATGAGACCACCCATGCCTTGGATGATGAAGTCGTAGCCAGGGTCTTTGGCCATTGGACCAGTTTGCCCAAAGCCTGTAATCGAACAATAAATTAAGCGTGGGTTAATAGCTTTAATGCTTTCGTAATCAAGGCCATATTTCTCTAAGCCACCCACTTTAAAGTTCTCTACCAAGATGTCGCAAGATTTGGCGAGTTCACGCACAATATCAGCGCCTTCAGGGGAGGCAATATCAAGTGCGATTGAGCGCTTATTACGATTGGTACTTAAGTAATAAGCAGCTTCGGTGGTGTCTTTACCTTCAGCGTCTTTTAAGAAAGGAGGGCCCCAGGCACGTGTATCATCACCTGTTTCTGGGCGTTCTACTTTAATCACATCGGCACCGAGGTCGGCGAGAATCTGGGTTGACCAAGGACCTGCTAATACGCGGGATAGGTCGAGGACTTTAATGCCATCAAGTGGCAATTTACGATTACTCATTCTTATTTAATCTCAGAAATATCACTGCTCAGCATGATATTGTTAATGACGGGCAAACTATAACGAAGAACGGTATTGCTTAATGTCAGCAACACCGTTACAGCGCACGATATTACTTAACTTCAGAAATACCATTACTTAGTACAATAATACCACGCTCTTTTACTTTAGCTTGGAACAAAATTTCAGTTTCGCTTTGGCGCCACATTTCCACTACTAAGGTTTCACCAGGGAAGACTGGGGCAGAGAAGCGGGCATCGAATCGTACGAGACGTTCTGCCGCAGAATCACAATAGGTATCCACAATCGCACGAGCGACCATACCATAGGTGCATAAGCCATGTAAGATCGGTTTGTCGTAACCTGCGGCTTTAGCAGTATCTGGGTCAATATGTAGTGGGTTTGGATCAGCATTGAGTCGATAAATGATGGCGGCTTGTGGCAGGATGGCTAGTTCTTCAACACTATCTGCTACACGGTCAGGCACTTTCGGTAGCGCAGGCGGTGCTTCATCACTCTGGCCAAAGCCACCGTCCGCACGGCAGAATGTGGTCTGATCGGTAGTGGCAAGCAGGGTGCCATCTTGGTCATAAATTTTGCGCTCAACAATTACTAGTGCGCCTTTGTCAGCACCCTTATCAATCACATGACTGACACGGATTTTAGCGTTCAAGGTGCCGCTACTTGGTAGGGGATGGTGCAGGCGAAGGCGCTGCTCACCATGAACAATCTTCAAGAAATTAATCTTAGTCTCAGGATTATTCATCCATAGACCAGGGTAGCCTAAGATAACCGCCATGGTGGGGAAGGCTTTGAGTTCTTTCTCATAGACGTATTGCAGCTGCTTAGGATTCAAGGAATCTTGTCCAATGCCCAGGCTAAGTGCGTATAACATGGTGTCTTTTTCGGTATACGTATGTTTAATTTCTGGGAATTGCCAGTTTTTAATTAATGGGTAATCAATGGTCATGTTTTGTCTCCTAAGCGGCTGCATGTTTTGTTTGTAAAATATAAAGCCTTTGCTAAAACCAAGGGTGTATGCTTTCTAACGGTTCTTCACTATAAAAAATGACGATATAAAGCTAAAAAGTCTTCTTGGCATAAACCAAAGCACGCAATTTATAATCGCTTATGCTTTGGTTTAAGAGTCATTCGCAGCAAATAATAAGCAAGGTGCTTTTTGCAGTAAAGCAGTGCAAAGACTTCAAATAGCGTAAATTAGATAGGGTCCCAGTTAATCACGTCTGGTGAGCGCTCTAATTTGAAGAAGCTATTTTTCATGGCAGGTGCCGCCACTTCCGCGATTAATTCTGGAGTCCAGCCGCTCGACATATGGACTGAGCGGATTGGGCGCGGTTGGCTAAATAGCATGATTTCATTAGCACGTACGCCAAAGATTTGACCTGTGACTTCGCTCGCGGCATCGCTACCTAAGTAGACCGCCATTGGCGCCACTTTATTGGTTTCCATCTTTTGGAGTTTCAAGACACGTGCTTTCTCTTCCTCGGTTTCCGCAGGAATTGAGCTCGTCATACGGCTCCAAGCGAATGGGGCGATACAGTTAGAGCGCACATTGTAGCGAGCCATATCGAGAGCGATTGACTTTGACAAGGCCACAATACCGAGTTTCGCCGCAGAGTAGTTTGATTGACCAAAGTTACCAATCAAGCCTGAGGTTGATGTCATATGCACAAATGCACCTGACTCTTGCTCACGGAAGTAGGCCGCTGCTGCGCGGCTAGTGAAAAAGGTACCATGCAAGTGCACGTCAATCACTTGACGCCATTCTTCTTCGCTCATTTTATGGAAAAGGCGATCGCGTAAATTACCGGCATTATTCACGACCACGTCGATGCGACCAAAATGTTCCACGGCAGAACGTACGATATTGCTGGCGCTTTCATAGTCGGCAACGCTATCGGTATTCACAATAGCTTGACCACCCGCCTTAAGAATTTCATTCACTACGCTTTGTGCTGGGCCGTCGCTACCGCCTTCACCACCGAGTGATACGCCAATATCGTTAACCACAACTTTAGCACCTGCTGCTGCATAGGCTAATGCTACATCACGACCAATACCACCGCCTGCGCCTGTTACAACAACTACTTTTCCTTCAACAATACCACTCATGGGATGTCTCCTTTATAT
>CAZIKJ010000392.1:0-4819 GCA_964539685.1 uncultured Pelistega sp. | reverse complement strand
GAGTTCTGCGAATACAGCGGCCACGGCGACGGTTACTCTTTCTGCTCAAGCATCGGCTCAGAGTGGAGCCTTAGCAAGCGCTGCGGGACAAGCCATGCCGATCGCAGCAGCGACTGCGATGAAAACCGGTCGCGAAGTCTCGAATGAAGGTGGTATCACTGTAGAAATCGATTATGACGGCTCTGTAGAGACGGAACAGGGCGCGAGTGATTTTATAGCGCCACCACCGACGAGCGATAATAGCGCCTTCGTGCCTGCACATCTGCGTGATGCGTATGCGCAGACCTTTATTAATCCAGCACAGACATTTGATAATCTAGTGGTAGGGCGATCGAACGAATTAGCCGAAGCCTCAGCGCGTCATGTGGTCTCGCACTCGGGTCAAGCGGGTTATAACCCACTCTTTATTTACGGTAGCACGGGCTTAGGTAAAACTCACTTAATGCATGCTATTGGTAATGCCTTATTACATAAGAATCCTGGTCTTAAAGCGCGCTATATTCACGCCGAAACCTACTACCAAGATATGGTAAGATGTATGCGTAATAATACGTGGAATGCGGTGAATGAGCAGTATGCCACGCTAGATTTATTGTTAATCGACGATATTCAATTCTTCCGCCGTCGAGTGCAAACTCAAGAGCAGTTCTTCTACTTATTTGAGAGCATGGTGGCGAAGAATCGCCAATTAGTGATTAGTTCGGATACTTATCCACGTGAGCTTGCGGATATTAACGAGCGCTTAATTTCGCGCTTTAGTCAGGGACTCACCATGCAGATTGAGCCGCCCGCCTTCGAGATGCGTGTTGCCATCTTAATTCGCAAGGCTGAAGAAAAAGGCTTAGTCGAATTGAATGAAGATGTGGCCTTCTTTATGGCCAAGCATATTCGTAGCAACGTGCGTGAGCTTGAGGGCGCTTTACAACGCGTCACGGCCTATGCAATATTCAAAGGCTTGAAGATTATTACCCTTGATGCCTGTAAAGAAGCGTTAAGAGACCTGCTTCGTGTGGCAAATGGTTTAATCACAGTGGAAAATATCCAGAAAACTGTCGCAGATTTTTATAAAATAAGGGTTCAAGACATGCACTCCAAGACGCGCCGAGCCAATATCGCTCTGCCGCGCCAGATTGCCATGTACTTATCCAAAGAATTAACCCGTAAGAGTTTGCCCGATTTAGGTGATTCTTTCGGTGGGCGAGATCATACGACGGTATTACATGCTGTGCGTAAAATCGCTATGGCGCGTGCAAGTGATAGACAACTTAACCATGACTTGCACGTATTAGAACAGACCTTAAAAGGATAATGATGCAATTATTCCAAGCAAGTACTGATGCCTTACTCAAGCCGCTACTCACCGTGGTTGGTGTCGTAGAACGTAAAAGCACCATGCCAATTCTATCGCATGTCTTATTACGTAAAGAGGGCGCCAAAATGGCGTTTGTGGCTTATGACATGTTAATCCAGATCACGACCCATGCTGACTTTGGCGTGGGTGATGATGTGGAAAAAGTGACCGTTGCTGCGCGTAAACTGCAAGATATTTTGCGCGCCTTACCCGCTGCGGGTGAGGTCAGTGCGACGATTGCTGATGATAAGATGAGCATTCAATGTGGCGGTAGCCGCTTCTCCTTACAAACTATGCCTGGTCGTGATTTCCCGGTACTGGCCGAGGTTGAACAGTGGAAGCATGAGTTCAGCATGTCACAGAAAGCCTTACGTCGCTTATTCAGCATGATTAGCTATGCGATGGCGCACCAAGATATTCGTTACTACCTGAATGGTATGTTAATGGTACTTGAGCCTGGCTTAGTGCGCGCAGTGGCGACCGATGGTCACCGTCTCGCGCATGCGGCTGAAGCGGTTGATGGCTTATCAAGTGAAGATAGTCTGATTATTCCGCGCAAAGCAGTTGGCGAGATGTTGCGCCTATTAGATGATAGCGATGAACCTGTTGATATTCGGATTGCAGATACACAGATCTGTTTCCGCTTTGGCGATATTGAACTTATTTCTAAATTGGTTGAGGGTAAATTCCCTGACTATAAGCGTGTTATTCCGACCGATTACAGCTTGCACTTACAGCTGAGCCGTGAAGAACTTTACAATAGCCTGCAACGTGCGGCGATCTTAGTTTCGGAAGATAAATTGCGCAGCATTAAATTGCACTTTGGTGAAAACCAATTACGCATCTCATCCTCTAACTTAGAGCAAGAAGAAGCGAAAATTGAGTTAGACCTCGACTATGATGGTGAGCCCATTGATATTGGGTTTAACGTCACCTATTTGCTAGATGTGCTGAATATGGCGAAGACAGATAGCGTTATTGTCTCTCTTAAGCAAGAAAGCAACTCATCAGCGGTTATCTCATTACCTGATAATGAGCACTTCCGTTATGTAGTGATGCCATTACGCATCTAAAGGATTTAATGCCTTAACTTTCTGCCGTTGACTTGTATGTAAGTCAGCGGTGGTTTTATTGATATTCAAAATAAGTGTTTTTATATTATGTCTGAGACAGTCAAGAACAGCAGTGAACCACATTACGAAGCCGATTCGATCAAGATGCTTAAGGGCCTTGAGGCGGTGCGTAAACGTCCTGGAATGTATATTGGTGATACATCCGATGGCACAGGTTTACACCATATGGTTTTTGAGGTCGTAGATAACGCGATTGACGAAGCCTTGGCAGGCTATTGTGACGATATTGTTGTGACAATCCATGCCGATAACTCAGTTTCTGTAACGGATAACGGTCGTGGTATTCCAACCGATATTCATAAGGATGACGAGTTTGGCCGTAGCGCTGCTGAAATCGTAATGACTGAATTGCATGCGGGTGGTAAGTTTGACCAAAACTCGTATAAAGTATCGGGTGGTTTACACGGTGTCGGTGTCTCTTGTGTGAATGCCCTCTCTGAGTGGTTGCGTCTGACGATTCGACGTCATGGTGAAGTTCATCAGATTGAATTTAATCGTGGCGAACGCCTTGAACCGCTGAAGGTCATCGGTAGCACGGACAAGCAAGGCACTAAGGTGCATTACTATGCCGACCCACTGATTTTCGGCAATGTCGAATATCATTACGATATTTTTGCCAAGCGCTTACGTGAATTATCGTTCTTGAATAATGGCGTGAGCATTCGCTTAGTCGATGAGCGTCAAGGTAAGGAAGAAAACTTTGCCTTCTCAGGTGGTGTTAAGGGCTTTGTTGAATATATCAATAAGAGTAAAACTGTCTTACACCCGAATGTCTTCTCTGTCAGTACTTCATCAGAAGCAGGTGGCGTAGAAGTGGGTGTCGACGTCGCCATGCAATGGAATGACAGTTATGCCGAACAAGTGCTTTGTTTTACCAATAATATTCCGCAACGTGATGGCGGGACACACTTAACTGGTTTACGTGCGGCGATGACGCGCGTATTGAATAAATATATTGCGGATAATGAATTAGCGAAAAAGGCTAAAGTCGATACTACAGGCGACGATATGCGCGAAGGCCTAAGCTGTGTCTTATCGGTGAAAGTGCCTGAGCCTAAATTTAGCAGTCAAACTAAAGATAAATTAGTCTCTAGTGAAGTACGTCCTGCAGTGGAAGAAGCCGTAGCACGCACTTTAGAAACTTGGCTTTTAGAGAATCCAAGCGATGCCCGTGAACTCTGTGGCAAGATTATTGAAGCCGCACGTGCTCGTGAAGCAGCGCGTAAAGCCCGGGAGATGACACGTCGTAAGGGCATTCTTGAGGGTGCAGGTCTACCTGGTAAGCTCGCTGATTGCCAAGAGCGTGATCCCGCTAAATCTGAACTGTATATCGTCGAGGGTGACTCGGCGGGTGGTTCGGCGAAGCAAGGTCGTGATCGTAAGTTCCAAGCGATTCTACCCCTTCGTGGTAAGGTGCTTAACGTGGAAAAAGCGCGTTTCGATAAGTTAATTGCCAGTGAAGCAATTACCACCTTAATTACTGCCTTAGGTACCAGTATTGGCAAAGAGTTTAACTTAGAGAAATTACGTTATCACCGCATTATTATCATGACCGACGCGGACGTTGATGGCGCGCATATTCGTACCTTATTGTTAACACTCTTATATCGTCAGATGCCTGAATTAGTTGAGCATGGCCATATTTATATTGCTCAGCCCCCGCTCTATAAGGTTAAAGTAGGCCGTGAAGAACGTTACCTGAAAGATGCTGTTGAAGAAACTCAGTTTATGCAAGAAGTGGCGCTGAAAGAGGCAGGTATTCTACAGGGAGCGCAAACAATCACGGGTTCTGAACTCGAAGATTTGGTCGGCTTATATGTAGCGGCTGACGGTGTAATTCAACGTCTCTCTCGAGTGATGGATGAGGCTGCTTTATCAGCAATTGCTGAAGGGGCGGCGACAATTCAGATTGATACGCAAGAGAATGCCCAAGAGAGTGCACGACTTCTAGAGCAAGCTTTAAGCGATGATATGAGTCCGAATGCCGTGATGGTAACGGCTGAGTATGATAGCGAGAGCAATTCTCACCGCTTAGTCTTACGTCGCATGCACCATGGTAATGTGCGCGTAACGATTTTCGGTAATGAGTTCCTCGGTAGCAATGATTACCGTATTCTTGCGCGTGCTTCAGAAACATTTCGTGGCCTGATTCAAGAGGGTGCCGTGGTCTTCCGCGGTGAGGGCGATAAGCGTCGTGAACAGATCGTTACGGATTTTCGTGAGGCCGTTCATTGGCTGCGTGACGAAGCCGAGCGTTTAGTGACTAAGCAACGCTATAAGGGTCTTGGTGAGATGAATCCAGAGCAGTTATGGGAAACTACTATGGATCCTTCAG
>CAZIKJ010000391.1:0-4736 GCA_964539685.1 uncultured Pelistega sp. | reverse complement strand
ACATCTCGGTATAGTCTGGGCCCGCTATAAATTGGTGTGGATATTTTTCGGGGTCATTAAGTTCTGTCGCAAATGAGGCGCCCGACATTAAGATCGAGTTCATACGGTTGAGCTCAGGGTTAATGGTTTTACTGAAACCCGTCGAGTCACCATAATAAAAATTGACTTTATTTTGGCTAGTGATTTTCTTAAAGGCCGCCACCGAGACATCGACTTTATAGCCGCTATCCTCAGGCACATAGCGCAGTGTATGCCCCTCAACTCCACCTGGGTCATTAATAATTTTGACGTAATCTTGAATCCCCGCATGAATACCGATGCCCGCAAAGGAGAATACGCCACTCATCGGGATAGAGCCGCCGATTACAATTTCTTTATCGTTCGCTTGAGCGATACCTGCCACTCCTAATAGGCTGGCAACAACTGTACCCGCAAGCCAGTTTTTCATAGTTTTAATTTTCATGATGTCTCCTGGTGTTATAACGTTTTATGATTTAAATGGCCATAAGTGAAAAAAACGCCGTATACGTCGCCAGATTTCCTGAAGACCCAGCGGCTCTAAAATTAAAAAACCGATAATTAATAAACCGAATACAATGGTGCGTACAGGTGATAAGATCAATGTCGCATCAGCCGAGATAGGTAACCAACCAACAATAAGCTTGAGCGCCTCAGGGATCATGGTGACAAAGATAGCGCCCAGAATACTACCTAAGATCGAGCCCATACCACCAACAATAATCGCCGTTAAAAAGAAAATCGACATACTTAATGGAAAGCTCTCAGGGGTAACGATACGGAAGAAATACGCCCATAAACCACCTGCTACACCTGCATAGAACGACGACAAGCCGAAGGATAAAAGCTTATAACGTAGCAAGGGAATCCCAAGGACTTCAGCAGAAATATCACGGTCACGAATCGCAATAAATGCTCTACCGATACGTGTACGGAACAAGTTCGCTGAACCTAATAGCATCAGTACCATCACGGGTATCACCATCCAATAAAAACGGAAGGAGGTATCCAGAGAAAAACCGAATATCGTCGCTGGTTTGATCGTAAGACCTGCCGTACCACCTGTTACCGAGCTCCAGTTGGCAAAAATAAAGTGCAAAATCATGGACGAAGCAATGGTTGCAATAGCGAGGTATAGGCCTTTTACCCTTAAAGAAGGAATGCCCACCACGACACCACCCAACATCGTGACACCACCTGCTAGCAACAGGTTAATGATAATTGGCGCACCAAAATGGTTATCCATATAGGCAACTGTGTAAGCACCGATACCCATAAACGCAGCCTGACCTAGGCTGACTAAGCCAGTGTAACCCGTGAGAATATTTAAGCCCGTTGCACTCACAATATTGATCGCTACTAAGCAGGCGAGATATAGCCAATATTCACTCGCCATAAAGGGAAATGCGATTAAACTACACGCCAAAATCAATAACCAGGCATATTGTGTACGACTATCAAATAATGCCTCGTCGTGACTATAACTAAACTTTGCCGTTCCTATGCGCATTACAACCTCTCGATCTGACGAGTACCAAACAGGCCATAAGGTCTGATCATTAGTACAATTATTAGTATCAAGAAAGTGACAACAATCTTGTACTCACCTCCTAAAAACCCACTGGCCCAGGACTCGATAAGTCCGATAGCAATACCCGCAACCAGTGCCCCAAGCACACTATCCAGCCCCCCAGCAATCACCACCACTAATACGGACAGACCGAAGATACCCATCGATGGGGATAGGCCACCAATAGCGCCGACAAGTACTCCAGCCATGGCGGCAATCATAGAGCCTACCACCCAAGACAGCGAGAAGACACGTGGCACATTAATGCCCATGGAGTATGCGGCTCCCTGGTCAAAAGCCGTCGCCCGTAAAGCCACGCCACCGCGCCAGAATCTAAACACAAGCAACACTAAAGTAATGAGGATAAGAGTGACGAAAAAGCCATAGAATACTTTGGACGAGACAAACGCCTCACCGATAAAGATGGCTTTATCAGGCATAATCGCTGGCATACGGCGCTGATCAGCGGTCCAAATCAACTCAACTGCACCGACCAGTACCGAGGCCAAACCCACGGTAATCATAAAGGTTGAGATAGGTGACTCCCCCACCATCGGTCGAATCGCCATGCGTTCAATAATGCCACCCGCCAAGCCACTCGCCAGTACGCCAATCAGGATGGCCAACCAAATCGGTAAACCAAAACCTGTCGCTAGGCCATAGACGAGATAAGCTCCGACCATTAGCATCTCGCCAATCGCCAGATTTACGACCCCAGTACTCTTAAAAATAATCACAAAAGCCAAGGCAGTTAGTGCGTAAAGCCCACCTGTGCCAAGCCCTGCTAAACTAATCTCTGCGAAAAATAACCAATCAAAATCCATGCTTCCACCTACTGTGTGACGGGTTGGAGTAAGCGCTGACGCAAGTCAGACACATCGCCCGAGCCCAGATAGGCTCGAATGACTTCAGGGTTTTGTTGAACTTCTTCAGGTGTACCATCCGCAATCACTTGACCGAAATTCAGTACCACCACATGGTCAGACAGATCCATCACCATACCCATATCATGCTCAACCATTAAGACCGTAATTCCCCATTCTTGACGCACATCGAGAATAAAGCGCGCCATATCTTCGGTCTCTTCACGGTTCATACCGGCAACGGGTTCATCCAACATCAAAATCTTCGGTTGTATGGCTAAGGCTCGCGCCATTTCCACACGCTTTTGTAAACCGTAGGACAAGGCAGAAACGGGATGATGGCGAATATGATCGATTTCCAGAAAATCAATAATGCGCTCTTCAACTTCACGACGCAGCTCTAATTCTTCACGCTTGGCACGACCCATATAGAACAGAGAATCCAAGACATTGGTGCGTAAATGCGCATGGCGACCTAATTTAATATTGTCTAATACGGTCATGCCGCGGAATAAGGCAATATTCTGAAAGCTGCGTGCTAAACCCATACGCGCACGCTCTGGTGCAGGAGTCGTAGTGATATTCTTCCCCTCAAAGAAGATTTCACCCGCCTGCGGTTTATAAAACCCAGAAATCGTATTAAATAAGGAAGTTTTACCCGCACCATTAGGACCAATCACCGTCGTAATGGTATTCGGTGCTACTTTAAAACCCACATCGGTTAAGGCTTTTACACCACCAAACGCGAGCGTAAGATTGCTAAGCGTTAGCAATGGCTCGATAACAGCTTGCTTCACAATGTCTCCTCACGGCACCGTTATATTTTTATGAGTACGGCGCTATTAAATTTTGTCTCGATTTATTTGTTATCGAGTGTGTTTATGTGATTCATTCTAGGACAGTAATTTATATTTTCAAATGGCAGAAAAAGACTAAAACTATGCAAAAGCTGCCACCATATCAGCTCTCTATGTGTTTACCCTAAGTATTTAGACAAGAAAATGGAGCTTTCACATTGTCGTGTATGCTATTAACTGCCAACGACCTATTGGTTGATTGATATGTAGAAACTGCATACCTTAAGGTAAAAGTCTATGGAAGTTCAAACAATTTCAGCACGATTTGTGAATGCCTTGCTTACAGGCGCCTCTAAGCATGCGCAGGGCGTTGAGGACGCTGCTGATCATGAAAAATGGCTGACAAGAATCGGGCTTTCACCCGCACTTTTAGAGCTTGAAGGCACTCGCATAACCATGAGTAAATTTGCCCAACTCTATCGTATCTTGGCCATCGAACTTAACGATGAAACTCCTGGTCTCTTTTCTCGTCCATTGCGTAATGGGACACTAAAGTATATGTGCATGATTATGCTCGATGCGCCAGATCTAGGTGTCGCACTGAATCGTTTTTGTAATTTTTTCCGCTTAGTTAATGACGATGTTGCCTATACAGTGAGCACCTGCCCTAACGGCCTAATTAAGATTGAGATTGAAGAAAAGTATAATTTAGGTCCAACACGTATATGGACGCTTGAGCTATTGCTTATGCTGGTTCAAGGTGTATCGTCTTGGCTTATCGATCGCAAGATTCCCTTCGAGTCGATCTCATTTCCCTTTGCCCAACCTGCTCATGCCTCTGAATATGAGCAGCTCTATCCGGGTCCCATTGTATTTAATCAAGACGAAACAGCACTGTATATGGATCCAATCTATTTGCGTGAGCCGATTCGTAAAGATCAGTCAGTACTCAATGAGTTTATCCGTAATGCACCGCTTAACTGGTTCTATTTTTCGCCGAATGATCGGCCTTATACCCACCAATTACGTCATTATTTACAAGACCGTTTACATAAGAATTTAACTATTGATGATGTTGCCTTGGTTCAACATATCTCACCACGTACCCTGGCAAGACGTCTGGCCTCAGAGAGTACGACGTTTCAAAAAACCAAAGACAAACTCAGGCGCGATATCGCCATCGATTTATTAAATAAAACTGATACGCCTATTGCCACGATTGGCACTCATCTAGGATTTGAAGACCCAGCGGCATTTAATCGGGCTTTTAAACTCTGGACAGGCAGTGCACCAGGTGCTTATCGCAAACAAACCATTCAATAATACGTTATAACCATGCGTTTTCTGGAGATCCAATGAATACCGTAGACCTTACTAATCAGCCGAGCGAAGACAAAGCGCTTCTTCATCATATTGACGCCGGGATTGCCACCATTACCTTCAATAGAGCCGATCAAGGTAATGCGCTGAATTTTGAGATGGTCACCT
>CAZIKJ010000390.1:0-2499 GCA_964539685.1 uncultured Pelistega sp. | reverse complement strand
CCCATCGTTTTCGTTTGACCGGTGGCGAGCCTTTATTAAGGAAAAATATTGTTGATTTGGTACGACGTCTTAAAGATATAGACGGTGTTGACGATTTGTCCTTGAGCACCAATGCAACGCAATTACAACATTATGCGCACGATCTCTATCTAGCAGGGCTCAATCGTTTGAATGTTAGCTTAGATGCTTTGAATCCAGATATTTTTAAAAAAATTACTGGCTCGAACGTCCTAGATAAGGTAATCTCAGGCTTGTTGTTGGCGAGAGATGTCGGCTTCCAAAACACTAAAATCAATATGGTGGTACTCAAGGGTATTAATGAGCATGAAATTGATGCCATGGTGGCCTTTTGTATGGCGCATCAATTTACTTTACGCTTAATTGAACTCATGCCAATGGGAATTTCTGCGCAACAACATGAAAGCGTAGATTTACAACCGATTATCCAGAGACTTAGTCAGAAATATGATTTATTGCCATCGCTTAAATTACGTGGCGGCGGACCTGCCCGTTACTGGGAAAATGCGCAGGGCGATTTCTCACTTGGCTATATTACGCCGTTGTCGCAACACTTTTGTGATACCTGTAACCGCGTACGCTTGGCGGTCGATGGCAAGTTGTATATGTGCTTAGGTGATGAATACCGTTATGACTTAGCCCCTTTATTACAGACGCAAACCAGTGACCATGAACTACGTCAAGCCCTACAAGAAGCCATTAGACTCAAGCCTCAGAAACATGAATTTATCGAAAAACCTATGAAAATAGTCCGCATCATGTCTAAGACAGGAGGGTAGATGTTTCGCTTCGACCGCTTAACCAGCAAGCTCTTGTTAGCGATTATTTTATGGCTAACAGGCGCCTTGTTTTTCGTCAGCTTAACGCTTAACCTGACATGGGGTGTTGAAGATAGAGGCGTTGCGATTAATGAGGCTGGCAGTTTACGTAAGCAAACCTACCTGATGGTTATTTATTCCCAGTCAGCGCAAGCGCAGGCATTACAACAGGAACTTGCGCTCTTTGAACGTAAATTGTCCGCTCTAGAATTCTTACAAAACCGTTCTTTTTTTTGGAGCTTATCCGATTCACACTCCAGCCAACTTGATTTAGTCAAAGAAGAATTTCAGGTCATTCGTGCCTTGCTATTAGCGGGACCAACCGCGCCAAGCGCAACACTACCTACACCCAGTGCAACACAGAACACACCCAATACAACGCACAGCACACCCAGTGCAGCGAGCGAAACGAGTGTGCATCTCCTTAACCATGCCCAGCTATTTATCGAACACATTGATGATTTAGTGAAAAGTATCGAGCTTGAAAATACCCGTAGTATTAAGTTGGTACAGTTAGCTCAGTTATTACTGATTGTGATGGTATTAGTGTCGGCCTTTATTTCACTGGCTTTACTTAACCGCCTCGTTATTCGTCCGCTTCTGACTTTAAAGCAAGGGCTTCAAGAACTTACTACAGGTAACTTATCCTTGCGCCTACATTTTAAAACCCGCGATGAGTTTTCCCAAATCTCCGAAGGTTTTAACCAGATGGCGAGTAGTTTGCAAGATTTCTACCAGCATTTGGAAGAGAAGGTTGAACAAAAAACCTTAGACTTAGCGCGTACCAATGAAGAGCTTTCGGTGCTCTATCAAGTAACATCCTTGCTGCATCAAGGCAGTGCCAATGAGGAAGCGCTCACGGTATTTTTAGAGAAGGTCGTGAGTTTAGCGCACGCTCAGGCAGGCAGTGTGCGCTTACTCGATGAACAAGGCAAGCGTATGGACTTGGCGGCGAGTGTTAATCTGCCCGAGAGTTTAATTGAGAATGAGGCCTGTGTCAGCGCCCTCGATTGCCTATGTGGTCCGAGCTATCAACACGCCCCTCAAGATTTTGAACATAATAAAATTATTTTTCCGCTTAAGCTTGAAGGAGCCGAAGACAAGGTTATTGCCTGTAAACAGCATGGATTCAATCATATTCTGATCTATCCGATTGAGCTACGCGATCAGGAGTTTGGCTTGTTGACTTTCTATTTTGAGCAGGACGAAAATCAGCTCCAAGACGAGCTACCTCTGATTAAATTATTATGTAGTCAATTAGCAGTCGCCATTGAGAATGAACGCTTAGCGTTGAAAGAGCAGCAACTAGCCGTGCTTGAGGAGCGCAATATTATGGCGCAAGGTCTGCATGACAGTATTGCACAGTCCTTATCTTTCTTAAATATACAATTGCAGTTGCTCAAACAAGCGCTAGACAAAGGTGAGCAAGTCAAAGTCGAGAAGCGCCTAGAGTTCTTAAATCTTGGTATCCAACAGTGTTATGACGATGTCCGTGAATTGCTTAATAATTTTAGATTTAAACTTACCAAGGGCTCATTCGAGAGTGTACTGAAAAGTGTCACTGACCGCTTTAAAATCCAATGCTCGACTGACGTTGACTTCAATTATGCCTCAAATGGCCCCGACCTCAGTCCTATCCAACAATTACAACTGGTATTTATTG
>CAZIKJ010000389.1:0-2861 GCA_964539685.1 uncultured Pelistega sp. | reverse complement strand
GCACTTATCGCATGAACAAGTTTTATCTAGCGCAAATCATGTATCGCATGAGGAAGATTTATCTAGCGCAAAGCACTTATCGCATGAACAAAACTACGCAGGCGCAAGTGATTTTTCGTATACGCATGATTTATCAGGTATACCCAGCAGAACAGCGCAGCAAGACTCAGTGGGTACTCATAAAGCGCTGATATCAGAGTCTCGTAAGTCGGCATCCTCATTAGGATTGTTTTATGGCTTATCGATGATTTGGACTTTTGCCATACGCGAGGGTAAAGAATTATTGCGCGACCATATTCGCTTGTTCTTCGCTATTTTCGGTCCCATTTTCTTAATGACTTCGGCCTCAATCGGGGTTTCTTTTGATGTAAAAGATATTCGCTTTGCTGTCTTAGATCGCGATAAAACCATAGAAAGCCGCAGCTTGCAGGAGTACTATTCAGGTTCGCGTTATTTTAAGTTTGTTGAAGACTTGCAGAGTAGTGCGCAAATTGATGAGGTTTTGCGTAGCTCTAAAGCGCGGGTAGTAATTGATATTCCAGCCGACTTTGGGGTGCGAGTGGCACGTGGTGAACGGCCTAAAGTAAATTTTATTATTGATGGTACGGTGCCATTTTTAGCCAGTAATATCGATGGGTATTTAAGCGGCGTATTATTGCAATACGCGCAAGAGAAATTGCGTTCTACGGGATTGCCAATTGATATGACTGCCTCCGTGGATACAGTATCTCGTTATGTTTATAACCAAGATTTTCAAAGTATTTATGCCATTACGCCAGGCATGATTATGTTGGCGATGATGATGATACCCGCCATGATGACAGCCTTAGGGGTGGTGCGTGAGCGAGAAATTGGCTCAATTACGAATCTCTATACTTCGCCTGCATCGGTGACACAATTCTTGATTGGCAAACAATTGCCGTATATCGCTTTGGCCATGTGTAGTTATCTGGTCATGGTATGGATAGCGATTGTATTGCTTGATGTGCCAATCAAGGGGTCGTTCTTAGCGATGACTTTTGGTGCGCTGGGCATGGTTGCTTGCTCCACGGCTTTTGGCTTATTAGTCTCTTGCTTTGTGCGCTCACAAGTAGCGGCGATTTTCGCGGCGGCTATTTTAGCCATGATTCCTGCTTTAAATTATTCTGGCTTATTGTTTCCAATTTCAACCTTAACTGGGGCCAGCGCCATTATGGCTTGGGCTTTTCCAACTTCATGGTACCAATTAATTAGTATTGGCGCTTTTACTAAGGGTTTAGGCTGGACGGATTTCTTTAATTACTATGCCGTGCTTTTTATGATTTGTTTCATGCTCGTATTTGTCGCGGGCTTCTTTTTAAAGAAGCAGGAGGTATAGCATGTACGAATGGATCAAAAATGTCTGGTTCTTGAGTATTAAAGAATTTAAAAGCGTTACAAGCGACATTACGCTCATGGGCTTGGTTGTTGCTGTGTTTACTGTGGCCGTGTATTCTGTCTCAACAGGCTTAACTACCGAAGTCAAGAATGCTTCGGTCGCGCTTATTGATCAGGACCAATCGGCCTTGTCGTATCAAATCCGTGATGCTATCTTGCCGCCTTATTTTAAACCTGCAGTGCTTATTCAAGCGCACGAACGTGATGAGAAGCTAGATAAGGGTGAGTTTGTCTTCATTATTGATATCCCGCCTAATTTTGCTCATGATGTTTTGGCAGAGAAGAGGCCACAAGTCTATATCTGGGCCGATGCAACCGCGGCCACTTTGGCCGGTGTCGGCTCTGCCTATCTCGAACAAATTGTTCAGCGTGAAGTACAGGCCTATCTTCGCTCAAGTTCGAACCTAGATTGGATGCCCTTGGAACCTGTTGTCAGTATTATGTATAACCCCAATGGTACTAATGTCTGGTTTATTGGGGTTATGCAAGTGGTCTCGAATGTGACCCTATTAACCATGATTTTGGTGGGAGCAGCGATTATTCGAGAACGTGAGCATGGCACCATGGAGCATCTCTTAGTTATGCCAGTGAGAGCGAGTGAAATTGCGATTGCTAAAATTATTACCAATAGCGCTTTGATTATGGGAGCGGCACTACTATCTCTGGGAGGTGTCGTGCACTTACTTTTAGGCGTGCCCATTATTGGCTCGGTAAGTTTGTTTACACTAGGCTTGGCCATCTATTTATTTACCGTGTCTTCTTTGGGCGTATGGTTGGCGACCTTGGCGCCGACAATGCCGCAATTTGGTTTGTTATGTATACCAATTTACATTGTCACGCGCCTATTGTCAGGGGGTGAAACTCCTATGGAAAGTATGTCGCAAACTGTTCAAGACATCACTTTTTTCTCTCCTGTAACCCAGTTTGTGATGTATGCACAGAGTGTATTATTTCGTAATGCGGACTTGGCTATTGTTTGGCCACAACTGGCTATCTTGAGTGTAGCAGGTGTGCTGTTCCTCGCTATGGCCTTAAGTCGTTTTCGTCAGATGCTAGCGAAGCAAGGCTAGTGATCACAGGTTAAATTTTGTATGAATACTCGAGTTATAAAATTCAAGAGTGAGATAGGTTCAGGTGCTATAAGACGCTTTGCTTTGCTAAGCAGTGCGCTGATGTTAGGGGCATGTTCAGTGACTCAAGTCGATGCGCCCTCAAGCGTGACTGTGCCCGCAGAGTTTGAGCAAGTCTCAAGTCAGGCAGGGATGAGTGTCGAGCAGCAAGCTGCAGCTGAGGCATCGCTACGTCAATGGTGGCGCAGCTGGCATGATCCGGTACTGACGCAGCTTATTGAGACGGCTTTCATGGGTAATTTTGATTTACAAATTGCTCAATCACGCCTGGCAGAGTCACAAGCGACGAGTGGCTTAGCGCGTGCAGATATGGGG
>CAZIKJ010000388.1:0-3862 GCA_964539685.1 uncultured Pelistega sp. | reverse complement strand
GGAAAATATTGTCTGTATATTTGATTCCTGCATATTGAGATTATTTTAATTTTTGCGTTGCAAAAAATTAACACTTCTTAAAGATTTTTCTTGTGTATTAAATAATTAATTTGAAAAAAAATATAAAACCCATGCAAATTTAATATTTAAAAGTCAATAGTCAGTCATTATTGGCCCGTAACTTAATAGAATATACAGCAAGGCCTACTCGAAGCAGTCAAAGATATCCGCTTCTGTTTGTGATTGATGAATAGGAGGAAGACTTTTTTACCTCCCCTTCTTGCGCCCCCACTTAAACCTTACCTCACTCACGATCACACCCAGCACAATCAAGCCAGCCCCCAAAAACGCCAGCATCGGCAAGCGCTCGCCGTAGAGGCGGCCGATAATCCCACCCCATACTGGCTCACCCGCATAGATTAAGGTGGCGCGCGTGGCTGACACATGTTTCTGGGCCCAGTTCATGGTAGTTTGAATCACCGCACTGGCCACCCCCATAAGGATAACAATGCCGGCTAAGGGCCAAGAGAATTCAGGCACCTGCTCACCAGCCACCCCCGATACGGCAAAAGCAATCAAGGCAGTGGCTAATAACTGAATAATCGTCACGCGCATCAAATTAATCTTGCCAGCATAACGGCTAATCAAGATAATCTCAGCGGCAATCGCCACGGCACCAAGAGCGGTTAAGAGCTCACCCGTACCGATACCACCACCTACACCCTCAGGCCCCGCCAAGAAGGCCAAACCCGCGAAGGCCAAGCTAATACCGATAAAGTTCATCAGGCTTGGGCGGCGTTTAAGGAAGATCCATTGTAAAAGTGGCACTAAGGGTACATAAAGCGCCGTTAAGAATGCTGATTTACTACTCGGAATAGTCTGTAAACCGACAGTCTGTAAGCTATAGCCTAAAAAGATACACAGACCAATCAAGCCACCAGCGAGCAATTCTTGTCGTGTGACTTGTTTTAATGTACGCCAAGAAAGCAAACCAATTACTAAGCCCGCACAGGCAAAGCGTAAGCCGACGAAGAAGAAGGGCTCGCTCATGCTTAAGGCGAGCTGCACGATGAGAAATGTGCCACCCCAAAATACAGTAATCAGCATTAAGGCCCATTCTGGTCTACCAAAGGGGCGATGTTCTGTGGTGATTGGTGGCATAGTTGGCTTAGCAATTGGCTTAAAATGAAGAATTCAGACAAAATGGTTCGTGCAGTAGAGCGACAATATTGCTAATACTTTAGTAGACTTAGCTCAATTAAGTAACTCAGCTCAAGTGCATAAGAAGTGCAATATATCTAGCGCAATAGTACCATATACCGCCAATCTCTCGTTCAAAAAGCGCAGCTAGCCCTTGTCGCTGCCGTGCAGTATTGCCTCTTAAGATACACTATGTAAATAGCGCACAGATTTATACATATTAGTATCAAGTCTACAAAGTCGCGCCCTCTTTTTTCCACTACACTTTCACGCTATGCTAGAGTACTATACAGATATCACCATAAGCGATTAAGAGAGTACATTCCGCCTTATCAAGCCAAGCTTATTACTTAAAGCTAACTCCCTTAATCATTTAACCAGCAGCCATAGGAACCCAAGACACATGAGCACGCAAGATACGAACCAAAGCATTGCCCAAGCTGATTTAGATTATGTTTTTCATTCATGGTCTGTACAGAATCAACTCAAGCCCTTAGCCTTCAAGACAGGCAAGGGTTGCACTTTATGGGATTTTGAAGGCAAGGCTTACCTCGATTTCAGTAGCCAATTAATTAATACCAATGTGGGTCATCAGCACCCTAAGGTGATTGCTGGCATTATTGCTCAAGCTCAAGAACTTGCCACGATTGCGCCAGCGCATGCGAATAAAGCACGCGGTCTGGCCGCCCAGAAGATTCTTGAAGTGGCCCCTGCTGGCTTTAAGAAAATCTTCTTCACTAATGCTGGCGCTGATGCAGTAGAGAATGCTATCCGTATGGCGCGCAACTACACAGGTCGCCGTAAAGTGCTGTCGGCCTATCGCTCATACCATGGCAACACGGGCACGGCGATTGCCGCGACTGGCGATCCACGTCGCTTTAGCAACGAATACGCCCACGACCATGTCCATTACTTCGGTCCTTACCTCTACCGCTCAGAGTTCTGGGCCGAAAGCGAAGAGCAAGAATGCGAGCGTGCCTTACAGCACTTACGTCGTATCATCGAGTGTGAGAATCCAAAAGAGATCGCGTGTATCTTAATCGAAAGCTTACCTGGTACGGTCGGTATCTTAGTACCACCTAAGGGCTATATGCAAGGCGTGCGTAAGATCTGTGACGAGTTCGGTATTGTGATGATTATGGACGAAGTGATGGTGGGCTTTGGCCGTACGGGTAAGTGGTTTGCCCTCGAGAATTTCGATGTCACCCCAGACTTAATCACTTTCGCTAAGGGCGTGAACTCTGGTTATGTGCCTGCGGGTGGTGTCTTAATTTCTGAAGCGATTAATGCCTACTTTGATGATAAGCCATTCCCAGGTGGTCTCACCTACTCTGGCCATCCACTCGCAATGGGTTCCATTGTCGCCACTATCGATGCCATGAAAGAAGAAGGCATGGTTGAGAATGCAGCGAAGATCGGTGCTGAAATCTTAGCTCCAGCACTGCATAAATTAGCTGAGAAATATCAGGTCGTCGGTGAAGTGCGTGGCCTAGGTCTCTTCTGGGCGATTGAGTTGGTCAGCTGCCGCGATAAGAAAACCAAATTCACGGCGCAAGAGATGAATAAGGTGAAGCAACTCTGCTTAGACAAGGGGCTATTACCGTTCTTAGCCGAGAACCGTATTCACGTGGCACCACCGCTGATTATTAGCCAAGAAGAGATGGAGCGTGGCTTAGCGATTCTTGATGAGGTATTAGCGGCAGTTTAAAAATTAAGCGTTTACGATAGCGATATACAATGCGAGGTTTCTCAACAGAGCCTCGCTTTTTTATGGCTTCTCTTTGAGCGTGGATGGCCTATGCCTAAATAACAATACTACTAACAGTAAGACAAGACTCCAGCACTCACGGACTATTCTGTTGTGCTAGTCCTTACATGGTTTGTCACAACAGCCAGGTTCGCGCTGTGCTGTGACACCAATTCACTTAAACCTTGATATTACTCAAGCAATACCCTTTTTTCACCTAGGCCTTTTGCCTATATTAGCTGACTTCCTTATATAATTCTTATTGATATTAATTCTCATTAACTTTTTTGGGGGATTCTATGGATCGTCGCTCTGTCTTAAAATGGTTTGCTACAAGCGCTATGGCTGCTTATGCACCAGCAATTTTTGCACAAAAACCTGAGTTGACGATTTACGGCCCAATTGTCCTCCCTACACTCTTGCTCGGGGTCGCCGCTCAACAAGGTCAAGCACAGGGTTTAAAACCTTGGCGTGCCGATGTGTGGCGTGATGTCGATATATTGCGTGCAGGTCTCGCCAATCGCAGTATTGATATGAGTATCGTACCCAGTTATGTCGCCGCAAATTTGGCTGCACGTGGTGAGAAGGTTAAATTATTAAATATTATGACCAAAGGTCTACTACAGTTTATTGGTCGTGATGGTGTTCTACAGAGTATGCAGGATTTGCGGGGTAAGAAAATTGTTCTTCCTTTTAAGAATGATATGCCTGATCTAATTTTACGCGCCTTATGTAAAAAACAGGGTATCGATATGGCTGATCTCAGCCTCAGCTATACCGCCACCCCTCCCGAAGCATTAGCCTTATTTTTACAGAAAAAAGTCGATCTCGCTCTGTTACCCGAGCCCTTAGTCAGTGTGGCGATCATGCGTGGCAAACTCAGTGGTCAAGCGATTGGGCGCGTCTTTGATATTC
>CAZIKJ010000387.1:0-7645 GCA_964539685.1 uncultured Pelistega sp. | reverse complement strand
CTGGCATTTCTATGCACATTTCACACCTTGGTCTTGGATGTCAATCGGTGCAGTTTTGATCCCTATTTTCATCACTTTAGTTATCTTATTTAGCTTGTTTTGGTGGATGCGCAAAGACGGTGCTATGCAATTGCTTGGCATCTTATTAATCTTTTCAGGTCTGTCTATCTTGCTGTATACCGGTTCTGAAGTAATGGTCATTCGTGCGCGTCCATTGTGGAACACCATGTTCTTACCGATTAATTTTGCCTTAACGGGTTGGTTAGCAGCCTTAGGTGCCATGCTCTTTGTTGCGCGTTGGTTGCCAGGTGGCTTGATGCAGTATCCTACCGCTTTATGGCGCCGTTTAGCGTTGTGGGCCGTCTCGCTCTTGGCTATCAGTGCGCTTGCTTGGCTTGTCATGGGTATTATGGGGAAAGACCCTTCGTATCCTGCTGCGGTAGAGATTTTTACGAGCTACCCAACATGGCGTCTAAGTCTGTATGGTTCTTTAGCTTTAGCAGCCTTTATTGTGATGTGCTTAAGCGTAGGTGCGCAGCGGTATAGCCATGGTTTTTATTCCTTGTTATGCAGTGTGGTGATGATGGTTGCCGCTTGGGTATTCCGTTGGATTGTCTTAATGAGCATACAAAGTGTTCCGAAGTATGGCGCAGGTCTATATCTTCACGAGATGCCGCTTGGCTCCGATGGCTTACTCGGCATCATCAGTGTCTTTGGACTCTGCATTGCCTTATTAGCTATTGTTACTTGGTTCTTTGACCGTTACCCCTCAAGTGCTGATTTTCAGCCTAAAGCGTATGCGGCTAATGCCACTCTATAGAATGAATATGTAGGAAGTATTATGAAAGATAAACCTGATAATAGTCGTCGTAAATTACTGAAGCATGGTACGGTTGCCGCTGGTGGTATTGCGGCTTTTGCTGCGGGCTATAGCGATACCTTAGGTAAAGCGGTTAAAGGCCTGACCACGGGTTCAGCAGGCGAAGTTCCGAAACACGCGGTGCGTGGTAACTCCTTAACGCCAGAATTTATGATCGATCCAGTAACTAAGGAACTCAAGCAACAAGCAGGGCAAGTCGTGAGCCCTTCATCTTGCCTTGGTTGCTGGACGCAATGTGGTATTCGTGTGCGTGTTGACAAAGAAAGTAATACGATTTTACGTATCTCGGGAAATCCATATCACCCCTTAGCGACTACGGCTGCTTCTCCGATGGATGTTCCCGTGCGTCAAGTGTATAGTACGCTGGGCCTAGAGGGGGGATATGATGGTCGTGCCACTTCTTGTGCGCGTGGCACTTCAATGCAATTGCAAGCACAGAATCCTTATCGTGTCTTAGGTCCACTCAAGCGAGTAGGTAAGCGTGGCGAAGGTAAGTGGCAGCGCATAAGTTTTGAGCAACTTGTTGAAGAAATCTGTGAAGGTGGTGACTTATTTGGTGAAGGCCATGTTGATGGCTTACGCGCCATCTATGATCGCGAAACCTTAATCGATCTACAAAACCCTGAATATGGCCCACTCTCGAACCAACTCCTGTTTACGGAGTCGGCAAATGAGGGTCGAACTGGCTTAATTCGTCGCTTTGTGCAGCAATCGTTTGGTAGTGTGAACTGGGGTAACCATGGGGCTTATTGTGGTCAGTCGGTCCTCGAGGGCGCTGGTATGGCACTAGGTTATTTGCTGGCTATGCCACACGGTAATCCTGATTGGACTAATGCCTTATTTGGTCTATTTATTGGGGCGGCTCCTGCACAATCGGGCAACCCATTCCAACGCCAAGGTCGAGAATTATCTGAGGCACGTTCACGTAAAGAAAAACCTTTCCGTTATGTGGTGGTTTCACCGATTCTGCCGACCTCGTCAAGCTTGGCTGCTGGCTCAGGTAACCGTTGGATGGCAGTCAAACCCGCTACTGACTTAGCCCTTGTCATGGGTTTAATTCGCTGGATTATTGAGAATAAAACCTATGATCAAAAATTCTTAGCGCAACCTGGCCCAGCAGCGATGCAAGCTGCGGGTGAAGCGGCATACTCGAATGCCACTTACTTATTGATTAATGATCCTGAGCATCCGCGTTACGGCACTTTCTTGCGCGGTGCAGATATGGCTTGGCCATTGCCTCAAGCCCCAGAAGTGGCAGAAGGTGAAGCACCAAAGCCTGATGCGAAGAAATCTGAAGATGTGTATGTAGTGCAATTGGCCGATGGTAGCTTTGCACCGCATACCGTGGTGTCTGAGGCAGAACTATTTATAGACGGTGAGATTCATGCGCCTGGCTTAGGTGAGACACCGATTAAAGTCTGTACCTCAATGAGTAAGCTGCGCGTTGAAGCCGAGAAAAAATCCTATGAAGAATATAGCGAGATCTGTGGTGTTTCTGTCGCTGATCTGCAAGGACTCGCGAAAGAGTTCAGTAGCTTTGGCAAGCGTGCTGTTGCCGATGCGCACGGCGGTACCATGAACGGCTCGGGCTTTTACACAGCGTATGCAATTTCAATGTTGAATAACCTCGTGGGTAACCTTAACGTGAAAGGCGGCTTAGTTCTGGATGCCGGCCCATTCGGCCCCTTTGGCCCAGGGCCACGTTATGATTTCCGATTTAAGGGACAAAAGGCACCACAAGGTATTGTGCTATCACGTAGCGGTAAACCGTATGAGTCCAGTAGCGAATTTAAACGTAAAAAAGAAGCTGGAGAGAATCCTTACCCAGCAAAAGCGCCTTGGTATCCACTTGCTACAGGAGCGATTACGTCAGAGATGTTAGCTTCAGGGATTGCAGGCTATCCGTATAAGGTTAAAGTATGGTTGAATCATATGAGCAACTATATGTATGCCATGAATGGTTTCCGGAATACCTTAGAAGAAGACGTGAAAGACCCGAAAAAGCTACCATTAATTGTCGCGATTAACCCGTTTATAAATGAGACGGCTGCGCTTGCTGACTACATCGTTCCAGATACAGTGACCTATGAAAGTTGGGGGGTGTCAGCACCTTGGGCAGACGTGATTGCGAAATCATCCACCATTCGTTGGCCAGTCCTGGAGCCCCGTGTAGAGAAGAATGCTGAAGGTGAAGTGATTAACTTAGAAACCTTTTTAATCTCGGTTGCTAAGCGTCTTGAGATGCCAGGATTTGGAGAGAATGCGATTGGTATTGCGAAGACTGAAGAGCGCCTACCGCTGAATACCGCAGCAGATTTCTATCTACGTGGTATTGCAAATATTGCCTTTGCTCAAGGTCGTCCAGTGGGTAATGCTTCTGATGATGATTTAGTCTTGACGGGCGTGAGTAAATATACTGATCTAATTCAAGAGAAGGTGAATGAGCAAGAGTGGCGTAAAGTGGCCATGGTGATGAGCCGTGGTGGTCGCTTTGATGAGGTGAAAGACGCTTGGAATGAAGCAAGCGGTCAGTTGAAAAATGCACATAAGAAAGTACTTGCAGTTTGGGATGAGGGCTTATCGAAGACCCGTCACTCGATGACTGGTGAGCGCTTTAGCGGTTGCCCAACGTGGTACCCAACTCGCTTGGCCGATGGTTCGGATATGCGCGATGTGTTTAAGACCGATGAATACCCATTCCTCATGACCTCGTACAAGTCTAACTTGATGAGTTCGATGTCGATTGGTGTGGACCGTTTGCGCCAAGTTCACCCACATAATCCGATTTCTGTAAACCGTAAAGATGCCGCCGAATTGGGTATTAGTAATGGTGAGAAAGTGCGTATTGTTTCACCCGGCAGCTCAATTGAAGGAGTGGCTATGATTCGTGACGGCGTGCAGCAAGGTGCTGTGGCGATTGAGCATGGCTATGGCCACCGTGAATTGGGTGCACGCGAACACTTTATTGACGGCCAAGGAATGGGGAGTAATCAGGAACTCGCTGCAGGCGTGAATCTGAATGAACTCGGTTTTCGTGATATCACACGTGGTGAGCATAAGAATGTCTGGGTGGATTGGGGGTCAGGCGGTGTTGTACGCCAAGGCCTGCCCATTCGATTAGAGAAGATCTAGGCTTGTTGCCAGGTCGTTATCGCTTTAACGCTATTAGCTAGAGGTATTAGCTAGCAGAATCTCTAGGCTTGCGGTTTAATCATTAACGCATCATGGATGCTTGCTGCATGCATATTAAGGAGAGGCTCTAATATTGCCACTAAATCGCTAGAGTCGATGTTAGGCTGGGTGTGTCAATCAACATACCCAGCCTTTTTTATGACAAAAAGAAGTTAGCCCGGACTTCCTCTGAAACCCAGTCCGACATCAGTTTATAATAGAGGATTATTCGTGTATTTTTCACCGAGAAGAGAATTATGTTAGATCCAGCCTTATTGCGCAAAGATGTAGATTTTGTTGTGGCCCAGCTTAAGCGTCGTGGCTTAGACTTTGATGTGGCACGTTTCAACCAACTCGAAGCCGCTCGTAAAGAAGTTCAAATTGAAACTGAGACACTACAAGCGAGTCGTAATGCCTTAGCCAAGGAGATCGGCAAGTTAAAGTCGCAAGGGCAAGATGCCAGCGCTATTATGCAAGAAGCAGGGCAAATCCCTGAGAAACTCAAAGTGTTGGAAGAGAAGCTTGGCCAAATTAAGCATGAGTTAGATAGCTGGTTAATGACCATACCTAATCTACCCCATGAGTCAGTGCCTTTTGGTAAAGATAGTGATGAAAATGTTGAACAACGTCGTTGGTTACCTGGTGTTGGATATGCCCAAGACCAACTGCCTGCACCACTTGATTTCTCAGTGCAAGACCATGTGAGCTTAGGTGAGAAATTAGGTCTAGAGTTTG
The DNA here is from genome assembly GCA_964539685.1 of uncultured Pelistega sp. Lineage (GTDB taxonomy): Bacteria > Pseudomonadota > Gammaproteobacteria > Burkholderiales > Burkholderiaceae_B > Taylorella. The sequence goes on along the minus strand of CAZIKJ010000387.1, from coordinate 2,859 downwards.
ACACAGCAGCGAAACTATCGGGTTCACGCTTCTCTTTTATGCGTGGCTCTTTGGCGCGCTTGCACCGTGCCCTAGCACAGTTTATGTTAGATACACATACCTCCGAACACGGTTATACCGAGTGCTATACCCCATATATTGTGACTGCAGATACTTTATTTGGTACGGGACAATTGCCCAAGTTTAAAGAAGATATGTTTTGGGTGACCAAGGGTGGTGATTCTGAAGATGAACACGGTAACCCAGTACCACGTGAAGAGATGTTTTTGATCTCCACTTCTGAAATTACCTTAACCAGCACCGTTAAGGACACTATCGTAGCCGCTCAAGATTTGCCTATACGCCTCACCGCTCAAACCCCATGTTTCCGTTCAGAAGCGGGTAGTGGTGGTCGTGATGTACGTGGCATGATTCGCCAGCATCAATTTGAAAAAGTCGAAATGGTGCAAGTGGTCAAACCAGAAACCTCATACGATACCCTCGAGCAGATGACAGGCCATGCAGAGAAGATTCTGCAATTATTAAAACTACCATATCGCGTTATTTTATTATGTACTGGTGATATGGGTTTCGGTTCAACTAAGACCTATGACCTTGAGGTGTGGGTGCCATCACAGAACACATGGCGCGAGATTTCTTCAGTCTCTAATTGCGAAGGCTTCCAAGCCCGCCGCATGGGTGCGCGTTATAAGAATGAGCAAGGCAAGAATGAATTCCTTCACACCTTGAATGGTTCAGGCGTAGCCGTAGGTCGTGCCTTAGTCGGCGTGATGGAAAACTACCAACAAGCCGATGGCAGCATTATCGTGCCTGAAGTATTACGTCCGTATATGGGTGGTCTTGAGGTATTAAAGCCGCTTTAATACTTATGTAATGTCTGTTTTTGTAATGGGTATACCATGCCAGCAACTAGCTCGTATAACTATACGAATCTCTCTCGCATGTTACATCTCTAATTGAGTAGGCCAGCCAGTTAATGGGCGTGAGCCTTAATGAGTAAAAAGAGGTCGTTTAGAAATAAGCGGCCTTTTTCCTTGTCTTTAAACTTGTGCATGGTAAGTAAGCACGCCCATATTCGCCATAAAACCACACTCCAATAACTAAACAGTGGTATATCAAAACTAAGAATTATCAAGCTGTTTAAGACTTATAGTTGTTGCTGGCAGTTAAAAAATCAATGCCCTGTCATGAAGCTGAAAAAATCCCTGCGTAAGATGTAAACGTTTACATTAGCATATACCTATCAGCAGAACGTATGAGTATTGAGAAGATTGCGCGGCTTGCGCAAGTGTCTACAGCTACAGTTTCACGTGTATTTAATTCGCCAGATAAGGTGTCGGAGGCGACGCGCGAACGTGTCTTGCAAGTGGCCAAACAGATTGCCCATATCCCGAATGCAAGTGCGCGTGCTCTGCGAACCAATAAGAGTAAGGTCATTGGTGTGATGGTGCCAACCACCTTAAATCCTGTCTATGCCGAGTACTGTGAAGGTATTGCTCAGTCTGCATTTGAGGCGGGCTACTCAACCATGATTCTGAATTCTGCCTACCATATTGAGCAAGAGAAAATTGTTCTGCAAAAACTCTTAGAGGCGAATGTCGATGGTTTAATCTTAACCGTATCGAATACGCAGAATCCAGAAACACAGAGATTTTTGCAGCAGTTGTCGATCCCCTTTGTGCTGGGCTTCAACTATGATCCGAATTACCCCTGCGTCTCTGTTGACAGTCGCCAAGCCTTAAATCAATTGGTGGCCTGCTTAGTGAGTGCAGGTCATGAACATATCACCATGGTGTGTGGTGAGTTGGCTGTGTCGGATAGGGCGCAGCAACGTTATCAAGGCTATTTGGATGCTATTGCGCATAGCCAAAAGAATATCCATGCACGTCTTTTAGAGCTGCCTTTTATCGAGTCAGCAAATGAACAAATTCAAGAATATCTGAGAGCGCATCCTGAAACAACAGCGCTCGTCTGCTCCAACGATTTATTGGCCATCCGTAGCTTACGGGCTGCCCAATCTATGGGCATTAAAGTGCCACACGATATGTCCATTATCGGCTTTGATGGGATTGACATTGGTCGTGACCTATACCCCAGTCTTAGTTCAATCCAGACCCCCAATCAATTAATGGGGCAGACCTGCTTTTCTTTACTGCATCAAGCGATGAGTCATGATGTTTCCCTCACTGAGCTTGATACATCCTTATTGCCGTATTCATTCCAACAAGGCGAATGCTGCAATGTTGTTCTACCTCGATAATTAACAAGGAGTTAACCGTGAATTTCTCACTACGTTCAATCGTTAAAACTGGTTTAGCCGCCGCTGCATTTACCTTATCTAGCACAGCTATGGCACAAACCGTTATCTGTTATAACTGTCCTGTAGAGTGGGCCGATTGGGGTTCGCAAATTCAAGCGATTAAAGCAGAAACAGGTATCACCGTTCCACCAGATAATAAGAACTCAGGTCAATCAATCGCGCAGTTAGTTGCTGAGCGTAATAGTCCTGTTGCCGACGTGGTGTACTTAGGCATTACTTCAGGTATTCAAGGAGCGGCAGAAGGTTTGGTTGATTCATTTAAACCTGAATTATGGAATGAAATCCCTGAAGGTCTTAAAGATGAAGATGGCAAATGGTTCGCTATTCACTCTGGCACTTTAGGCTTTATGGTGAATGTGGATGCCTTAGGTGGTAAGCCAATTCCACAATCTTGGGCTGACTTATTAAAGCCTGACTACAAGGGCATGGTCGCTTACTTAGACCCGTCATCAGCGTTCGTTGGTTATGCGGGCAGTATGGCAGCTAACTTAGCTTTGGGCGGTGACTTTGAGAATTTTGAGCCAGGTCTAAACTTCTTA
>CAZIKJ010000386.1:0-7031 GCA_964539685.1 uncultured Pelistega sp. | reverse complement strand
CCATAAGAACTTGTGCTTCTTGACTCAACCATCTAAGCAGTGGTTCTTGAGCACCTAAGTTGGTCTCAGCAGTTTGCCCAAAGTTCAACGGCTCTACTTGGGCAATCAGGCTTAAATGACCTGAATAAGCCTCCCTTCCATCTGCCTGCAATAGCATAAGCACCTTGGCTCTAGGTAAATCAGCTTGCAGTAGAAACAATCCATTCAGCACATCTAAATACTGAAATGGATGATTTTTCTGTGCTAGGGTCTGCAACATGTTCTCAAGTTTTTCTTGCTTACGAAAAGACCAACTCAACATAGGCAAGTTAAATACTTTACCCTTAAAACTCATTTCAGCAGGATGTAGATTCAAGGTCTGCAGGATAGATAAGCCGTGGCGCCATAAGTTAGCCTGCACCATTGCCAACTCATGCTGCTCTTGTGCCTCACTACGTGAACTCATAAGCCAGATACAGCTGAAAAGCAAGATAAACTGAGCCATCATCGCAGCAGTTTTTCTGATTAAATCCCAAACTAATGACAGGACATTCACCGCCTTGGTAGCGCTTGCAGTCTTTCTGCGTGAGCACCATTCTATACATGCATACAACGTGCACATTGCATGATTAAAGCCTCGCTTCATGGATTCACCACCTTCTCTGCAAAAGGCTTTGACTGAGTATGATGACCAGGCAACTTACCTGCCCATGGCACCAACCAATCAAAAACTGGATCGGCTCGATTAAAGCCAGCATCCACTGGATTCGCATAAGATTGAATTTTGCGACCTATCTCATACGAACCTTCAGCAGCAGATTTCCACCCTTCATGCGACCAAGCTGTACGTTGATGAGCGCCTAGATCTGAACTTGCATGTGCGGCATCACTTAAAATAGCGGTATGACTCTGTAAACGTAGCGTCAATTGATCAAAAAATCCGAGATTAAGACCCAAAGCACTTGAACCGCTGCTCCCCATAGCACTGTAAACAGGTGATACTGTCAGCCTGGCTTGGACGACTCCCTTATCCTCTATCTGCCACCCTTCTCTTAACGCTTGTGCATATTCCTCTTGCATACCTGGCTGCATAAGCGGTGTTAAGTGCTGCTCATGCCCCACAGAAATATGTACGCGATCAGAGTCTAGGATTAGTGCTTGTTGACGATCACGCCAGTTTTTATCTGCACCCAGAAAGAAACGATCTTTAATATCATTCTCATCAACACTATCAAGTTGCCGCGTATATTGAAATGCCGCATAACTACTTGCGTTCGCTTGATTTAAACCAATATCTAATAAACGACCTAACCAAGGAATTGCCGTAAAAAACAATAATATTGCCAACATAACGATTAAGGTTTCTGCAAGTGACTGCCCGGCCATTTGCTGAAAACCTCTTGAGGATTTACAGAGGCTAGCAAGTCTAGCTAAGCGAATAGATACGTGTTCTAGTGCTTGAGCTAATTCCCGATGCACAGAAGTTAATTGTTTAATAAGCATCAAGCTCCTCCTCGACCATGGACTGATCTACTAAGCGTGCTTGCCAATAGGGATGCCAAAAATTTGGCTTTTCATACAACCCATCTCTTCTTTTCGTTGGTCTTTCGAAAAAAGTCTGCGCAAAACTCGTCGTATTTAAGGTATGACCTTGAACATCGTCTTGATGCAGCTGAAGCCTAAAAGCCAAACTTGCTTGCTTATTCGCATCACGAATATCAATATAGGGAACTAAACCACCACCTGACCATCGTTGACGGTCACGAACAGCACGTGAATTCGCTAATGGATTAGATGAACCGCTAAAAATATTCCAATTCGTTGCTGACTGCACCCACCGCCAGAAATCCTGGCTTGAAAAATCATCTGGAGGATCTTCTGCATACTCCATGCCCTCTGGCACGCTACCTGACTGACCAGGTATCCAACCCCAGCCCATGGGGTATTCACGGTAATAGCAACCAATCCATTTATTTGAGCGCAAGGCATGGTAAGACTGCGTATCCATGGACTGCCAATTACCTTGTGAATTCAAGATCGTATGACCGCGACGACGTAACTCATGGCGCAGCCATGGACATCTTTCGCTTACCGGTAAAGCGCTTCTTCGGGTGTCATCTCGCGTATCGAGAAAACGATAGACGGCTGCCACTTCACTAAGCAAAGAACGGTAGTTGGCTTTAGGTCGATACATCGAACTAAAAGCTTTATTCGAAATTTGTGGTAACGACCAACTTAACTACCAGGAGTCTATTGGGCTTGTTTTAGACTGAGACGTAACGCTTGTAAATGAATGCGCTGCAGTACGTTCATCTTGTTGCCCCGTACCTAGCGCAAAATCAGGAACTTGCTGCAAAGTGTGTGATTTAACCTGTGACGTCATTGAGGTATTGGCAGAGTAAACCGTACGATCAGGGTAGTTTTGTTGTAACACCGCTTGAATAGCATTATCACGCGCACTTTCCATCGTCTCTTGGATAGCCACACTGACACGCGCCAAGACCTGTTCAACTATGCGATCATGTTCTGCAAATTGTTGATGTAATTGATTATTCTGATCGGCAATCGAAGCTATCGCCCTTGCCCTACTCGCTTGCCTATAAGCAAGCCCATGCTTGGCGCCGAAGTGCATTGCAATCACGTAAGCAGGTGGATTTGCTCGCCCTAATTGTGTCCCTTCGGTGCTACTCCATCGTGCCCAGGAACCTAAGGTAACTAAATGAGCCATGGCCATTTGGTGGCCGACTTGAGCCAAATTAATATACGCTTGCATATTTAATGCACGCGCTTGTATCAAGGCCCCCGAATAGGCGGCAGCATCCACAGCATGGGTCTGCTTAAGACGCGCACCAATTAAGCGACCATTATTGAACATAGCGATTAAGGCGATGGATAAGATGGCTAAAAAGAGCATCCCTAAGATTAAGGCCTGCCCGGATTGCGACCTTAATTCAAACTGAAACATCTTCTCAGCCTGAACCATCCTAGTTACCTGCAGCAGCTGCATTGCCTGTGAAGCTTTTTAAGGATTTTGCAGCAGTCTGAGCGGCAGCACTTTCCGCTGCTTGTTGTGCAATTTGAGATTCGCTCGTACCGTCTTCACCAGCCAATTCCTTAGCCATCGCTGCCGTTTGTGAACGCACAACTTGGCCGAATAATTGATACACAGCAATCGCTGCCACGGCGACCAAGGCAACGATTATGATATATTCTGTCATACCTTGACCGCGTTGTTTACGCAAAAACTTATTCATGCTTACTCCCATTCATTGATTAAAGAATTGGAAGTAGTTTGCTATAGCTCAGTCTTATGAACAATTCGCAGTTCTAACAATAGCTAGAAATGTCCTAGTAGATTCGCTATCAATCAACAGCAAGCCCTTTGTCATAAGCCTCTATTGATAGCACAAAATTTCTTCGTCATAAAGCATCTGACGTTTAGTTGTTTTCCTCGAGAACTCGCCAACAACGTACCCATCGTTGAGAATTTGCTTCTTCCTGTGAAATTGACTGTAAAGGCATCGTCAATAAAGCTTGCGGTTGCAAACACTTATCAGTATCTCGTTTTGAGCAGCGGTCGTAAAAATAACAGCCTTTCGGTAAATTGCGGTTACTCGGCAAATCTTGCGCCTCTAATTTATTATTTAAATTTAAAGTGCTCCGTAAATTAGGCACCGCGTCCAATAATAGTTGTGTATACGGATGAGCAGCAGATGCCATAATTTCTTCAGTTTTTCCAAGCTCTAAGACCTGACCTAAATACATGACACCCATACGTTGACTCATATACTTAACCACCGACACATTATGCGAGATTAAAATATAGCTTAGGCCTAGTTGCTTTTGTAATTCATTAAGTAAATTTAGAATCTGTGCTTGCACCGAAATATCAAGTGCTGATGTCGGTTCATCTAACACGATAATATCTGGATTAGGAGCCAGGGCCCGAGCAATTGCGATACGCTGACGTTGACCACCAGAAAATTCATGCGGAAATCGTTCTAGATACTCAGAACGTATGCCAACTTGCTGCGCAAGCTCTTCAGCTCTTTGGCGCAAGGCTTTCGATGACATGCCGCCTTTCACATAAAGAGGTTCCGTAATCACTTTCCACACAGGTAGGCGTGGGTCTAATGAAGACTGTGGATCCTGAAAAACAATTTGAATAGACGGATTTGTATCTGTCTTATGCCATTGAAGTGTCCCTCGAGTAGGCTTTAGGAGACTCATTAAAACTTGCGCTAAGGTACTTTTGCCACAACCAGACTCACCAACAATCCCTAATGTTTCTCCTCGTTGAATATCAAGGCTGACCCCATTCAGTGCATGTGCATACGCTCTTGCTTTACCGAGAAAATTACGCTTTAACGGGAAGTGGACATAAATATCCTTCAATGAGAATAAGGTTTTATCTATCATCACTTACCTCCTTGTTGTACTACCCAACAGGCCGTTTTATGCTGGCTGGATGGCTTTATCTTCAATAAAGAAGGTCGTTGTTGGCAAATCTCTTGACGTTCTGCACAACGTCCCATAAAACTACAGCCCTCAGGTAATTGTGCTAAATTTGGTACTTGTCCAGGTATGGTGGCTAGCAGTTCACCGGCTAAGGCTTTTTCAGGTAAACCAGCTAAAAGGCCACGCGTGTATGGATGCTTCGGTGAGTGCAGAACTTCTTGCGTCAAGCCTTCTTCAACAATACTACCCGCATACATGACATAAACACGCTCACAAAACTGAGAGACAACAGCTAAGTCATGGGTAATTAATAAAATTGCAGTACCTGTCTGTTGTGCCCGCTCTCTAAGCAAGAGTAAAACCTGTTTCTGCACAGTCACATCAAGTGCTGTGGTAGGTTCATCAGCAATTAATAACTGCGGCTCACAGGAGAAAGCCAAGGCAATCATAATGCGTTGGCGCATTCCGCCAGACAGTTCGAATGGATAACTATTAAAAACCAATTCAGGATCGCCAATCTCCATATCACGCAATAACTTAATCGCCTTGTCCTTAGCCGCCTGTGTTGAAATTGCCTGATGACGTAAAATAACGCCAAGTAACTGCTTACCTACTTTCATCACAGGGTTTAAAGCGGTCATAGGCTCCTGGAAAATCATGGCAATTTGTTTACCGCGAATACTCAACATATCGCTCTCAGGACAGCTTAAGATATTCTTACCTAGAAGATGAATTGAGCCTTCTTTAATTTGGTAGGCATCATCAGCAATTAGTCGATTACTCATCATAGCCGTCACTGATTTTCCTGAACCAGACTCTCCTACTAGGCCAATAATCTCGCCCGGATAAACCTCTAAACTCACCCCATTAAGTGCTTTCACAGAGCCCTTATAAATCGGGAACTCAATGAACAAATTCTTAATAGACAATACCGCTTCAGGTGATAAATCTTGGGACTTTTGCATTATTTCACCTTCTGTTTAGGGTCTAATAAATCACGTACCCCATCACCCAATAAATTAAAACCAATCGCCGTGAGTAAAATCGCTAATCCTGGGAAAGTTGAGTACCACCATTGATCAATTAGAAAATTTCGACCTGAAGAAATCATGGCGCCCCACTCTGCGGTAGGCTGCTGTGCCCCTAATCCAATAAACCCTAAGGCGGCCGCCATCAAAATGGCATTCCCAATATCTAACGTCATCTGCACAATGATAGGACCCGAGGCATTGCGTAAGATATGCCAACGGACAATATGATTGCGTGAAGCGCCAAAAGTTTGTGCCGCTTTCACATAAGTCATTTCACGGATGCTTAAAGTCTGACCTCGCGCTAAACGTACATAATAAGGAATTCTAACTAAAGTAATCGCTAGCATGGCATTGAATAAACTCGGTCCTAGGGCAGCAGCAAGGGCCATGGTTAATATCAGTGAAGGTACCGAGAGCATAATGTCCATAATACGCATAATGAGTGAGTCCACCCATTTACCAATAATGCCCGCAAAGCAACCAATTGTTGAGCCGATAATGCTCGCTACTAGGGCAACAAAAACGCCGACACCAATAGACTGTTGACCACCATAAAGTACACGACTAAAAATATCTCGCCCGACTTCATCTGTTCCAAAAAAATGAGTAAATGAAGGCGTTTGCAATCTAGCTCTTAGATTAATAGCATCAGGTGCATAAGGCGCAATAACAGGAGCCAAGATGGCCAGTAAGCACATCGTAAAAATAATACCAATACCTATCAGGGTCATTGGGCTGCGCTTTAATTGGTACCAAAGATAAGCGAGTTGATGCCTCCAAGTGTGCTCAGAAGAACGTGTATTCATTACCCTACCTCCTTAATACGAGGATCGATAATTAAATACAGAAGATCGATACATAAGTTTAGTAATACGTAGACAAAAGAGACCAAAACAGCAAAACCCATGACTGCAGGAAAATCTAAAGCTTGAATCGAATCTACCACATATAAACCCATACCGGGCCATGCAAAAACCGTCTCTGTTAACACAGCGCCGTATAATAAATCCCCCATTGCTAAACCCAATACCGTTACTGAAGGAATTAAGGCATTCGGCAGTGCGTGGCGAATAATCACATGCCACTTACTTAACCCATAGGCTTTTGCGGTACGTACATAGTCCTCACTCAATTGCTCCAACATAGAGGAACGAATTTGACGTGCAACGACACCAAGATGCACGAAACTTAAGGTAATCGAAGGCAAAATAATATGTTTAAGCGCACTCCAAAATGTTGCCCACTGAGCACTTAGCAAAGAGTCAATTAAATAAAATCCACTAATATTCGGGGGTGGCGTCATTCCTTGAGCTAAGCGACCGCCGCCAGGCAACCAAGAAAGATGCCCATAAAAAACGATAATCAACCCTAAACCTAACCAGAAGGCTGGCATAGAAATCCCAATTACTGACATGGTCCGTGCAATTTGATCTATCCATTGATTTTTATACACCGCGGACAATACGCCTAATGGAACCCCAATCAATACCGCCATAAATAGTGACACCAACGCTAGCTCAAGCGTGGCGGGAAAGAATGTCAGTAAGTCCTGCAACACTGGAC
>CAZIKJ010000385.1:0-4593 GCA_964539685.1 uncultured Pelistega sp. | reverse complement strand
ATTCGGACGATTAATGCTTGGTCGATCATCGCACCCTGGTCGTGCATCACGAGATGGACGGCGATTATCATTATTCGCGCGTCGATCGTCTCGGTTGTAACGTCGGTCATTGCGGTCGTAACGATTGCGATCATAACGACGTCCATCTTGGGTGTAATAATAGTTGTTTACATAGGGACGACGATAGCCATAGTAGTCGCTATAATAGACTCGCGTGCTTGGTGCCGAAGAGTAGTAGCGATTACCGTAGGTGTCGTAATCATCATAATAGCCATAGCCATCATTGACCACACAGGCGCTTAGACCCAGGCAAGCGCCAACAACAGCAAGAATACGTTTCATAGTAGTGATACCTATAAAAATGAGTAGAATTTATACCTATTGTGCCGTAAATCTATACTGCAGGTGTTTCACTATGCGCTATAAGTGCAAGTAAATGTGTCTATTATCCTTGAGGCGTCAGGAACTTAGCCGCAGAAGGCCGTGCAAAGCCAATCAACGCAAAATCAAATTGTAAAAATCAAAACGCATCAATATTGCACTTTGCAGTGCTTTACGTTTAAATTCCTAAAAGCAACAGAAATGTTGTAAAAAAGTTGCAATAAAACTTAATTATTGAGTTTTTTAGCTTGATGCTAGACTTTATAAAAATGCTTGTGCTATAGTTCTATTCTTACACGAAGGCACTCGTGGTGAAATAGGTAGACACAAGAGACTTAAAATCTCTCGGGCATTGCGCCCGTGCCGGTTCGATTCCGGCCGAGTGCACCATAAACTCTAGAGAGTTATAGGTTCTTATTTCGTGTATAGGAAGCTTGGCAGAGCGGTTGAATGCACCGGTCTTGAAAACCGGCGAGGGTTTGCGCCCTTCGTGAGTTCGAATCTCACAGCTTCCGCCAGAATTATGAAGAACACCGATTGAGGCGACTCAGTCGGTGTTTTTTTGCGCCTATAATAAGCCATTACAACCATGAGATCACAGGAACTTATCCCATGAACGAAACATTCTTTCTAGGCGAGCATGAGCATATTGCTTTATGCGATTTGCTTAAAATCGTCGGCCTTGTCAATAGCGGTGGTCATGCCAAAATCCTGATTGCCGAAGGTGAGGTTATGCGCAATGGCGAGGTTGAGACGCGCAAGACTGCTAAGATCCGCGCTGGCGATGTGATTCGCTTGGGTGACGCAGAAATCCTCGTTGAAAAATAAGACGATGAACGAGCGCGCTATCTGCTGAAGTATGCTTAGCTTAGCGCAGACCAGCAAAAATATCCCCTAAATAATCCCCCTAAGCGAACACTACAAGATGAGCGACCAGAAGTTAGTTGAACCTATTGAGCCTTTTCCGCCCGAAGACTGGGAGTGTTGCGGATCAGAATGCGGTGATGCCTGTGTATGGGAGCGCTACTACCAATCCATGGATCGCTACCGTGAGGCAATGGCCCAGTACACGGAACAAAAGCGTATAATAGACCAAGCACAACATGCGCAAGATCAACATGGAGACTCGAATGAAAGCAATTGAAATTTCTCAACCAGGTGGCCCTGAGGTTCTCACCCTCGTTGAGCGTCCTAAGCCAGAGCTTAAGCCTGGTCAAGTATTAATTAAGGTAAAAGCCGCTGGTATTAATCGCCCTGATGTATTTCAGCGTCAAGGCAGCTACCCTCCACCATCCGATGCTTCAGATCTACCGGGTCTTGAAGTGGCGGGTGAGATTGTTGAGGGTGATGTAAGTGGCACGACTTTGAAAATTGGTGATATGGTCTGCGCCTTAACCCCTGGTGGTGGTTATGCCGAATACTGCGCCGCACCTGCGGGTAATTGCTTGCCAATCCCTGAGGGCTTATCATTAGTTGAGGCGGCGACTCTGCCAGAAACATACTTCACGGTATGGAGTAATGTATTTGATCGCGGTCAACTGAAAAAGGGCGAGACCCTACTGGTGCACGGTGGTGCAAGTGGTATTGGTACCACGGCCATTCTCTTAGCGCGTGCTTTCGGACATACCGTATATGCCACGGTCGGTAGCGATGAGCGTGTTGCGGCAGTTGAGGCTTTAGGTGCAGCGAAAGGCATCAATTATAAAACTCAGGATTTCGTGGAAGAAATCAAAACCTTAACCAATGGTCGCGGTGTTGATGTGATTCTTGATATGGTGGCAGGCGAGTACATTAACCGCAACCTGCAATGCTTAGCTGAAGATGGCCGCACGGTGATTATTGCCCAACTCGGTGGCAGTAAAGCTACGATTAATAGCAATATGTTGATGCGTCGCCGCCTTACTGTGACAGGTTCGACCTTACGCCCTCGTACACCTGAATTTAAGACAGAAATTGCCCATGCGCTTGAGGCGAATGTTTGGCCACTATTTGGTTCTGGGCAGCTAAAGCCAGTCGTTTATGCCACATTCCCATTTGCGGATGTACAAAAAGCCCACGCCATGATGGATGCAGGTGAGCAAATTGGTAAGATCGTACTGACCTTGGACTAAGCCGTAAGTGCAAAAGGCTACGCTGTGTGCAAAAGCTTAACGATAAAATACATAAAGCTTGGCTATGGGCGCATAAGCTTAAGTGTGTAAAAGGCTAAACTCAGTAAAAGTCTTGGCTATAAACGCTAAAAAGCTTAAGCACAAAGCTGAAGTGCAAAACGATGGCCAATAAAAAATAAAATCTTGCCCCTGTATTTAATGACAGGGGCTAATTTTTCGTTATATAATAATTGGTTAAATTTTTATATGGCCTCTATGGCTGTATTGTATATAGTCTTGCTATTAGGCATTAAGATGATGGTCTTATATAGATAGTGATCTTATTTAATCTTATTAAGATTGACCTAGCTATTAATCTAGGGGCTTTTATTAAGTTTTTATTAAGTATTAAGCCTAGCAAGCTATAAAGTAAGTGTAAGGATGGGTCTAATGACAACTGAACTAAATAAACCAGCGCATAAATTAGAACGATTGGTGATGGGTAACTGGAAGATGAATGGTAGCTTAGTCGCTAACCAAGCATTATTAACTGGTTTGCGCAATGCTGTTGATGCGGCGGGTGAGGGCGGTCAGTATGCTCAGTGCACTATTGCTGTGTGCCCACCAACACCTTATTTAGCGCAAGTACAACAGAGTCTACAAGGTTCAGTGATTTCTTGGGGTGCTCAAGACCTTAGCGTGCAGGCGAATGGTGCCTATACGGGCGAGGTGAGTGCTGCTATGTTGAATGACTTTGCTTGTCGTTGGGTTATTGTAGGTCACTCAGAGCGTCGTGCTTATCATGGTGAAACCAGCGATCTCGTTGCTCAGAAAGCACAGACAGCACTTGCTGCGAACATTACGCCCGTAGTGTGTGTGGGTGAGTCATTGCAAGAGCGCGAAAGTGAGCAAACCTTACGTATTATTGAAGAGCAATTAGCACCTGTATTGGCCTTAGGTCAAGAACAGGTCGCCAAGATGGTGATTGCTTATGAGCCTGTATGGGCAATTGGCACTGGCTTAACCGCCACACCAGAGCAAGCCCAAGAGGTACATGCCTTTATCCGTGGCTTATTACAGAACGTAGGCGCACCACAGGTACAAATCTTGTACGGTGGTAGCGTTAAGGCCAATAATGCGGCAAGCCTATTTGCTATGCCTGACATTAATGGTGCCTTAGTAGGTGGAGCCGCCTTACAGGCCGAAGAATTTTTAGCGATTGCCGCTGCCTAATTTTAATTGGAGTTTTTATGCCAGAGTATTTATTTCCAGTCCTTATCGTCGTGCAGGTCCTTAGTGCCTTGGCGATTATCTTGTTGGTTCTTTTGCAGCAAGGCAAGGGCGCGGATATGGGATCATCATTCGGTGGTGGTTCTGCCGGTAGTTTGTTTGGTTCAGCGGGATCAGCCAACTTCTTCTCGCGCCTAACCAAGTGGGTCGCCGTACTGTTTTTTGTGAGCACCTTAGGTTTAGCTTATGTGGGCAGCCAAGCCTATGTACGTCAAAGTACGCCAACCGAGGGGGGTAGTGTGATGGAAGGCTTCTCTGCCGTACCAACTGCCCCAGCTGCTCCAGGTGTTGAAAATACAACAGTACCATCGGGTGCTGTACCTGTTGCACCAAGTGCAATACCATCTGCGCCAACAGCTCCTAGCTCTGTGCCTGCAGCGCCAAGCGTAACACCAGTTGCCCCAAGTTCAGCTCCTGCGGCAGAGGCAACACCAGCAGCTCCAGCGGTAAGCACACCAGCCACTGAGTCTACAGGTGCTGCTACACCACAAGGTAGCACAAATTAGTTGTATTAGTGGCTGTAAATACGTTATACTAGCAGACTTTACAGATAGGCTCACGTGGTGGAATTGGTAGACACGCTATCTTGAGGGGGTAGTGGCGAAAGCTGTGCGAGTTCAAATCTCGCCGTGAGCACCATCATTTATATTTATCCCTCTTTGATTTCCTTTTAAAAAGACCTTCAAAACCTTATGTTATAAGGGTTTGTTGTATTTTTGTCATTTAATTTTCTTTAAGTTTTTTTAGTCTTGTTTTAGGCTATTCGCATAAAAGTGTTGGGATCATAAACTGTTGATCCCAACAGCGTAAAGCTGATCCCAACACTTTTTAT
>CAZIKJ010000384.1:0-6573 GCA_964539685.1 uncultured Pelistega sp. | reverse complement strand
ATTTAGCTATTTTTCATCGTCGTTGTCTGTAAAGATTGAGGTGCCTTTATCAACCAGACGCTGTGTCCAGTATAAAATACCCCACCAGACAACACCCAGTATAAGACTGATTTCAACAATCTCATCTAAACGAGCATAGATTAAGCCTCTTAAATAAATAGATTATAGCTTAACTAGATTCACCTATTGAGTTATTCAAGTAGTGGCAAAGACTGCTACATCATGTCCTAGTAACCGTTCTTTTTATGTGCTTGGGAAATTGCTCATTACGGAGCAGCATAAAGCCAATCTACACCAGCCGAGCTGAGTTTTTTCACAAATGGATGGAGTAACTTAATGATTTCGTGCTGAACTGTTTTTACAGTATGCGGCTGACGATTAATGACAGGGACTCCAATAGTTACTGTTCTATAAAGATCCGGACTAATAATGGGAGCTCCAACAATTCGCTTGGATTTTAAAACAGGGGTAATAGGAATAACTGGTAGGATGCTATATCCTGCTCCACGTTCTACTAGGTCAAGAATGATGTTTGTGTTATCGGCCTCCGCTACTAAATTTAAATTCACCCCAATAATAGCGCAAGCACGATCAATAACGTTACGCAGACTTTGTGCCTCTGGGACAACCATAGGTCTTTTTGCAACTTCAGCAAGGGTAACAGGTTGAGCTGGCGTCAATCCGCACTTAGGCAGTCCTACAAGATAAAATGGCTCGCGAAATACAGGTGACGTTAGGATCATTTCTGATGGTAGGTAGTCTCCCATAAGGCAGATGTCTAGTTTGCCATTTTCAAGATGCTCTTGTAGAAAATCGGAATATCCAGCAGCAATCCGTATTTTTAAATTTGGGTATTGCTGCCTAAGAGAAGTTACCAATGGACCAGACAAAAGAGCGGCGAGGCTCGGTAGCATACCTATTGCTACCGAACCCGTAATGTTTGCCGCAGTCGATCCTATGTCTGCTTTGGCCTTATTAAGTATCTTTAATGCAGTTCGCACTTGATCCACGAAGAGGCGACCAGGGGTTGTTAAAACCATTCCATGACGATTTCGTTCAAATAACGAAGTGCCCAGTTCATCTTCAAGTTGCTTTAATTGGCGTGACAAGGCTGGTTGTACAACGTGTAGGAGATCAGCTGCTTTGGTTAGGCTACCTGTCTCAGCAATTGCCAGAATGGTTCGAAGTTGTCTTAATTCCATCGCTAGTTCTTATTAATTGAGAGCTATGCCGAACTGCTATAGCTATTAGAAAAAAAAGTGAATTGTGTCACAGATTTAGCTGGCCTACTATTATATCACTGAAGATTAAGAGTCAAAATTTAGTCATATCTCTTTTTTCAAGCATGCAATTACAAAATCAGTCACTTCAATTTTGAGTGATTTGAGAAATCAGGGTTTATTTATGTTAGTAGAAGATTTGCAATTAGATTATTTTGGAATTGATGTGCCATTCATGCGCTATATAGGCCTTCAAAGTATCAGCCTGGAAGGAGACTGTTGTCAAACTCATTTGCAATTAAAGCCAGAGCTCGTCAATAGTCGCGGCAACATCCATGGAGGCGCATTGATGAGTGCTTTAGATTTTACCTTGAGCGTGTCTGCACGTGCTCATGACTTACTTAAAGTTGGGGTCGTAACGATTGATATGTCAACTCATTTTTATGAGCCTGCTCAATCGAATGTAAAAATCTTTGCTACATGCAAACGACGAGGTAAAAGTATTGCCTTTTGCGAAGGTGAGGTTAAAGACGAAAATGGGATGGTTTTAGCCGTCGCACGTGCTGTTTTCAAGTTGGTGCCGCGAGTTTAAATTAGCTCTTTGCTTCAAATGATGGGACTTGTGTAGCAAGAATAGTATTTGGTTAAGAATTCAAGGAAGTAGGAAGAATGAAGAAAATATTTGTAGCTAATCGTGGTGAAATCGCTGTTCGTATTCTTCGTGCTATACGTGATCTAGGTTTGCATAGTGTAGCGGCATATTCGAAGGATGACTCTAATTCAAGGCATAGAATTATCGCTGACTCATCTGTTGCATTAGATGGGGAAGGTCCTTCAATCTATATCGACATTGATGCCATTATCGCTGCAGCAAAACAAGAACAATGCGACGCCATACATCCTGGCTATGGTTTTCTTAGCGAACGTCCAGACTTTGCACAAGCATGTGCTGAGGCGGGAATTACTTTTATTGGTCCCAAGGCTGACCAATTAGCTCTTTTTGGGGATAAAGGTAGTGCGTTAGTACTTGCACGTGAGTGCGGTGTGCCTGTAATGCCTGCTACCCATGGTGGAGCGACATTAGAGGAAGTTGAGCAATTTTTCGATGAGCAGGGTGGTGTTGGTATAGTAATTAAGGCTGTTGGCGGTGGCGGTGGGCGCGGTATGCGCGTTGTAAAGTCAAAGGCCGAAATCCCTGAGTTATATGCCCGTTGTCGATCTGAGGCAAAGTCCGCGTTTGGTGTAGATGCCCTATATGCAGAGCGTTTGGTCAACCGTGCTCGTCATATTGAGGTGCAAATAGTAGGTGATGGTTTGCATGTTGTTGCACTAGGTGAGCGTGATTGTACATTGCAACGTCGGTTCCAGAAAGTGGTAGAAATTGCACCTAGTCCTGTTTTGGATGAACATTTGCGTACACAGATCATAGCTGCGGCCAAAAAACTGGCATCTAAGGTGAATTATCATAGTTTAGGGACATTTGAGTTTCTCGTTGAGGAAGACGAAGATGGTAAACAAATCGATTTTGTTTTCATCGAGGCTAATCCACGTCTTCAGGTAGAACATACAATTACCGAACAAGTTTTTGGAATAGATCTGGTTGCATTGCAAATTGGTATTGCTCAAGGTAAAACTCTAGAAGCTTTGGGTCTGAATCCTGAAAATCCACCACAGGCGAAAGGTTATTCTATTCAAGTACGAGTATCCGCTGAGTCGATGGATATTAATGGTTTGGCACGTCCTGCTTATGGTTGTGTGCAGCGTTTTGATCCACCAACCGGTCCAGATGTACGTGTGGATACGCATGCTTATAGCGGTTATTGTCCTTCGCCAGCTTTTGATACACTTTTGGCTAAGCTGATTGTTTCAAGCTCTAGTGATGACTTTTCTGATGTTGTAAGGCGTTTGCGACGCAGTTTAGATGAGTTCAGAGTAACAGGCGTATCAACAAATATTCACTTGTTAAAAGCAATAGTAGATCGCGATGATTTTCTCTATCAAAAGAACCATACACGTCATATTGAATTCATCCTTGAAGAGTTAGTGAACACAGCATCTAAGGTTGAACGCGAGCAAATCGCCAAGGATGAGCTTATTAATCAAACGACTAGTACACAGTCATTGTCTCGTATTGCTAATAGTTCTACAGAGGAAGTACTTGATGATAAACATGAAGCCTCTCGTTCACCGTTGAATGGTCGTATTGTAGAAGTCTCGGTTCAGGAGGGTGATTTGGTCATAAAAGGCCAGTCTATAGCAGTTATCGAAGCGATGAAAATGGAGCATTCAGTAATTGCTGAATTCCAAGGACGAGTTGTTCAAGTACGTGCTCAGAAAGGCAACCAGGCAGTTGAGGGTGAAATTCTGGTAGTGTTGGAGCAGAGTTCAGAGGGTAGTGATACACAGCAAACAGTTGAAACCATAGATTTAACAAGTATTCGACCTGACTTACAAGCTGTTCTTGATCGCCATTCCGTTCTTTATGATGAGGCTCGTCCTGAAGCCGTTGCAAAACGTCATTCACGAGGGCAAAGGACTGCGCGTGAAAATCTTGCGGATCTATGTGATGAGGGTTCATTTGTTGAATATGGTGGACTAGTGGTCGCTGCGCAAGAGAGTCGCCGAACAAAAGAAGACCTCATAGTCAATACACCAGCTGATGGAATTATTACTGGAATTGCTAATATTAATGGCGATAAGTTCGGTTATGAGCAGTCCTTAAGTGCCGTGATGGCTTATGATGCAACCGTTCTGGCAGGAACACAAGGTAAGCGCAATCATATCAAGTCAGATCGTCTAGTCGAGCGAGCACGAAGCGATGAGTTGCCGCTGGTACTGTTTGCCGAAGGTGGTGGTGGGCGTCCTGGTGATGTAGATTTCCCATTCGTGTCTGGATTATACCAACCCACATTTGCCGCATTAGCTGAGCTCAGCGGTGAGGTTCCACTCTTAGGCATTGTGTCTGGTCGATGTTTTGCTGGTAATGCTGCGTTTCTCGGTGTATGCGATGTGATTATTGCTGACAAGAGTTCGAATATTGGGATGGCAGGGCCTGCTATGGTTGAGGGTGGAGGCTTGGGCATATACAGGCCAGAGGACATCGGCCCTGCAAGTGTTCAATACGCGAATGGTGTGATTGATGTTCTCGTAGATAATGAGGCACAAGCTGTTAGCGTTGCAAAGCATTATCTTTCGATGTTTCAGGGGCGAACAAAAGACTGGACCGCACCCAATCCATTTGCGCTTCGACATGTAGTTCCAGAAAATCGTTTACGTGTCTATGACAGTCGCAAGGTCATTGAAGGTATTGCGGATGAGGGCAGTGTTTTAATGTTACGTTCCGGATTCGGGCTTGGTATACATACAGCACTCGCTCGAGTCGAGGGGCAGCCTGTAGGAATCATCGCTAATAATCCACAGCATTTGGGTGGGGCTATTGATGCTGATGCTGCAGATAAGGCGGCGCGATTTATGAATCTTTGCGATGTTCATGGCTTACCGATAATTTCACTAATTGACACTCCTGGGTTCATGGTAGGTCCAGACGAAGAGGCGAAAGCTCAAGTACGTCACGTATCTCGTATGTTTGTCACTGCCGCAAAATTACGAGTGGCAATATTAGCTATTGCACTAAGAAAGGGCTATGGTTTAGGAGCTATGGCAATGGCTGGTGGAAGCTTCCGTTCCGCAAGCTGTGCAGTATCTTGGCCAACTGGGGAGTTTGGTCCAATGGGCTTGGAAGGTTCGATTCAATTAGGCTTTAAAAAGGAGCTTGAGAGTGTTCCTGATGGTCCAGAGCGAAAAGCACTTTACGATCAGCTAGTGGCTCGTGCTTATGAACGTGGTCATGCAATGAACGTTGCCTCAAAGACAGAAATCGATGCAGTTATCGATCCTGCTGAAACTCGGACATGGATTCGTCAAGGTATTGCGACAGCATCGTTACGTGCAAGTCGTGCTCGTCGCTCGTTTATCGATACATGGTAAGCACATAGTGCATGCATAAAGGAAATTAGACTGTGAAAAAGCATGAACTAAACAGCCAGCTTGCCCTTGCTGGATTGCGTATCTTGGAAATAGGTAGTGGGGCTGCATTGGCATATGCAGGTAAGCTTTTTGCTGATTTCGGTGCTGAAGTCATCAAAGTAGAAGATGCTGCTGGCGATATGCTACGAAGCGTTCCCCCATTGTTGGTTGATTCCGCTGAAGAGCCACAAAGTGCGTTAAATGCTTGGTTAAATACTAATAAGTGTAGCGTAACCGTGGAGGATAAACATAATGAAGAAACCTGGCTGTCGAGATTGGCAAAAACTTGTGATGTCGTGCTTGATGCCCGAGCATTACGTGATGGTGTAGAAATACTAAAACACCCAGTCTATGAAGGAAGTGAATCAGCTGATGGAGAAAACGTTCCAATTTCAGTATATTTAACATGGTTTGGGGAGCAAGGTCCTTACAGTAAACTTATTGGTACTACTGCTGTTTGTCGTTCTTTAGCTGGTGCTGTGTATGGCAGTGGTGCTGTTTCGGGGCCTCCTCATCTACCACACGATTTGCAAACAGAAATCCTTGCTGGTATTGCTGCATTCTCAAGTGCTATTTCGGCTTTACTGGGTGAATCAGACGGAAGTCGCCGTTATGTACTTAGTATTCATGAGATTGCTTTCTCAGTTGTAGAGATGGAAGCAGGCATGGTGCAAGATGGTCGTCACCCTAAAGCTCGATTGGGAGTTAACCGTTTTTGTACGACCCACCCTGGTGGTATTTACCAAACGAAAGAAGGATGGATTGGCATATTTGCCCATACTGGTCCGCAATGGACAGGCTTGTGTTCAGCTATAGGTTATCCAGAGTATGCTCAAGATCCCCGGTATATTAATGGAGCAACACGGATAAAACATGCGGATGAAATCGATGAGTTCTTAATTCCAGCGTTGCTTACCAAGACAGCAAGGCAATGGTTTGAGGAACTGGGCAAGCTTAAGTTTCCCGTTGTATTTGTCCCAACTATGGATGAGTTGCTGCAACAGCAAGTACATCGTGAACGAGGGGCTTTTGTTCCCGTGAGGTCTGGGGATATCGAGTTCGAAGGTGTAGTTGTTCCGTATCCCTTAGGAGAGCAAGGGCCATTATCAGGTGGTGCCGCGCCATATCTAGGTGGAGACAATCAATTTTATCGTACTGATGAAGCGCTGGCACCAAGAGTACATCGTAGTTCTGCACAAACCAATTTGCCGCCGCTTCGTAAGTTTCGAGTGATCGATTTGAGTATGGGGTGGGCGGGGCCATTGGCTACACGAACACTTGCAGATTTTGGTGCTGAGGTCATCAAAGTAGAAGGGACACACTATCC
>CAZIKJ010000383.1:0-1683 GCA_964539685.1 uncultured Pelistega sp. | reverse complement strand
TAAAGACTCGCCAATCCCTGAATTATCAAAAGTCATCACCGCAAAACCATGCCCCACTAAATGTTCGGCGAAAGCGCTGTAAAAACGCCGCTTCACACCCGTGGCCGGTGCAATCATCACCGCTCCCTTGATACGACCATGTTGCGGGGAAAAAAGCGTTGCTGCCAGTGAGGAACCGAGCGGATTATTGACCTTCAGCTCCTGCGTAAGTACCTGCTCTTCTGTATCCTGCCGAACACTGCTTGACCTCTGCATAAATCTCACCCCATTTAAGCCATTAAAATAATCGTTTCATGAGGATGATGAAAGTTTTATGTTTGAAACATTGTTAGGGTCATAGTTTATGAATACTACATAGTTTATGGATACTATTTAGGCCCTAGAGCGGGTATCTTGTTCAATCAAGCGCCAAATATTATCAGGCTCTTTATGCAGAAGAATCGTATTCCCCTTATTCCAATCGGGCGAGAAATAAGCCAAGCGCTCGGTCGGTAGATCCAAGTCAATACGAATATCAACAATCACAAAGCGCCCTTCGTAACTATTGCCTTCCATGGTGAAATTCATGGCTTGGCGAATCGAAGAACGCGCTCCATCGGCAGCAATCATCCAAGGACTTTTATAGGAATACTCGCCTTCAGGCGTATCCACGGTTAAGGTCACACCAGACTCATCTTGCGTAAAGGTTTTGAGATGATTACCCCAGCGTAATTCGATAAGCGGATTTTGCGCCGCTTCTTCAACCAGATAAGTCTCTAAATAGTTCTGTTGAAGGTTATTCAGTGGTGGATAGCTGTCTTGTGGGTCAACGGGGTTCTCCATACGGAACACTCGCTCACCGCTATAGAAAGAATTACCGCTTGTCCATGAAAGTGCCTTCTCCATAATGCGATCAGCAATCCCTGCCACTTTAAGAATTTCCATTGAACGCTTGGTATAAACAAGACCACGACTACCCTCAGAAACTTGTTGCTCAGAGAGCAAAACAATATTCTTGATGCCATACTTAGCCAATAAAAGCGAAGCAGCCAACCAATTGGACCGCCACCGACAA
Organism: uncultured Pelistega sp.; assembly: GCA_964539685.1. Classification (GTDB taxonomy): domain Bacteria; phylum Pseudomonadota; class Gammaproteobacteria; order Burkholderiales; family Burkholderiaceae_B; genus Taylorella. The sequence goes on along the minus strand of CAZIKJ010000383.1, from coordinate 629 downwards.
TCGTCACGACGCTATCAGATTGCTCTGGATTACTCGGGAAGGTGTACGGATAAACCGTATAGTTGTGATACAGGGATTTACGCGGCGTGGTTACTGGCGTATGCATGATGTCTCCATTACTTAATTCTATAAATTTTTACTCAATTCGATTCACGCAAACGAATACTTGCGCACACAACTATTTTAGTTGCAAGCACAACTAAGTCAAGTTTTTATTAAGAAAAACTAATTGTTTTCTAGATTTTGTTGGATTTTACCTATCAGTCGCAGCAGTGTATCTTGTTCATCGACGCTTAAGGTTTTCATGGCAAGCGTATTTCTGTGTGTAATCAAGGCCACAACCTCCTCATACACTAATTTACCCTTAGCCGTTAAGAATAAATCATAGGTTCTGGCATCGTGTTGATTCTGTAGTTTTTCAATGAGGCCCTTATTCACTAAGGAAACCACCGCACGACTCCCCTGGCTTTTATCCAGGTTGGCTTTTTTCCTGTCTTCAGCGTTTTTTTCGGGTCACCCAAGGTGTTCTCTTATAAATCAATAACTTAAGCTAAAATCAAGGGTGCCTTTGGGTGACCCGTGAGAATTAGCATGTTCATTAGAGAAAAGAAAAACAAGTCAGGATCCGT
>CAZIKJ010000382.1:0-6842 GCA_964539685.1 uncultured Pelistega sp. | reverse complement strand
GAGCTAAGACTTGGTTTAAAGCAAGGTATCAGGACGATGAAGTACTTTAGTCTCAAGCTTAAGCTGCGTTCAAAACAGCGGCTTAAGTTTATCAGCACTTTTACATCCGTCAGTACGTATTTTATGCAGCTAACTGACGCTCAGCGGATTCAATCGTATTGACTAAGAGCATAACAATTGTCATTGGCCCCACACCACCTGGGACGGGAGTAATTGCACCGGCGACTTCAGCTGCTTTAGCAAACTCGACATCACCACGTAATTTGCCATCAGCGCAACGATTAATACCCACGTCAATGACAACTGCACCCGGCTTAATCATATCGCCTTTGATCATTTCTTCACGTCCTGTGGCAACCACTAATATATCAGCTCGACGCGTATGGGCCGTAAGGTCTTTCGTTTTAGAGTTACAGATGGTTACGGTAGCGCCCGCTTTTTGTAATAGCAGAGCCATTGGTTTGCCAACAATATTGCTAGCACCCACGATAACGGCCTCGGCACCACGTATAGTCGTGTTCTGTGATTCAAGCATCTTCATCACGCCATAGGGGGTGCAGGGGATAAAGCGAGGATTACCCGTCATTAAGGCGCCTGCATTACTGATATGAAAGCCATCGACATCTTTCTCAGGATCAATAGTATCAATCACGGTATTCGTATCAATATGGGTAGGCAAGGGGAGTTGTACTAAGATGCCGTGCAATGTAGGGTCATCATTGAGTCGATGGATTTCAGCAAGTAAGGCTTCTTGTGTCATGCTTGCTGGAAATTGTAAAACTTCACTGCGTAGACCTAGAGCTTTAAAGGTATTGGCTTTATTGTTGACATAGACGGCCGAAGCAGGGTCATCACCGACTAAGATGACGGTAAGAGCAGGAATAATATTATTCGTTTTAAGCTTCTCAATACGGGGAGCAAGTGACTCTTTAATAGAGGCCGCTAATGCTTTGCCATCAATAATTTGTGCGCTCATGCTTATTCCTTCGCTCCACCAGTGCTCAGGGCAACTTTCATCAAATCGGCGACTGTGGAAACCTGAAGTTTTTCCATAATATTGGCACGATGTGCTTCGACAGTTTTGATACTAATGTTCAAATCATCAGCAATCTGCTTATTTAGACGACCAGCAACAATACGTCCTAAGACTTGTTGTTCACGCGAAGTCAGCTTATTGAGTAACTCTTCATTAGCACGTTGATGTTGAGCAGCACTTGCGCGTGCTTGAGCCTCATGCGTCAGACGAGAAATCACTTCTTGAATATCACTAAGATTAAAGGGTTTCTCAATGAAGTCAACAGCGCCTTTTTTCATTGTGCTGACTACCATTGGTACACTACCGTGACCTGTAATAAAGACAATCGGTACAGTTGCTTTGCGAGCATTTAATTCTTCTTGCAGTTGTAAACCTGACATGCCAGGCATACGTACATCAGTAATTAAAATGCTAACGATTTTAGGGTCATACTTTTCTAAGAATTCCTCACCGCTGGCAAAAGTTTGTACTTGATAGCCGTTAGTTTCGAGTAAGAAACGTAGGGAGTCTCGTACGGCATCGTCATCGTCAACAATATAAATAGTACTGCTATTGGTATTCATGGAGTATCCTTAGTTGATAAAGGGGGTATTGGTGAGTCTTGAGTATTTGTTGCAAAGGGCAGGCAGAAGCGAAAAATAGTGCCACCACTTGGGTTGGATTCCGCCCACAATTGACCATTGTGTGATTCAATAATTGTGCGACAAATATTTAATCCCATGCCGAGACCTTCGGCTTTAGTGCTAAAAAATGGCTCAAATAAGCGTTCAGGATCTTTAAGACCATGACCACAATCAAGCACAGAGACCAGAACCTCTTTGGGTAGTTTAGTGACCTTAATTTCTAAGAGTCTCTCGCTTGCTTGACTCATAGCTTCTAAGCCATTTTTTATGAGATTAAATAAAACTTGTTCAATAAGAATCGGGTCTGCATAGACTTCGGGCAGATCTTCTTCAATATATTCATTTATCTTTATACCATGCTTGCGAGCATCAATATCGGCTAAATCTAAGACGTTAGAAACAATTCGAGTAATCGCAATATTTTGTCGGCGTGGGTCGCTACGCTTCACAAATGAGCGAATGCGACTAATGATTTTGCCAGCTCGTGAGGCTTGTGCTGCTGATTTTTCAAGTGCTGTAATCAACATGGGATTATCAGTTTGTCCAGCTTGTAAAAGGTTCATTGCCGCAGTGTTGTAGTTCACAATAGCCGTGAGCGGTTGGTTTAATTCATGCGCCAGGCTGGAGGCCATCTCACCCATCGTAGTCAAGCGACTAGTAATCTGAATTTTCTCTTGTTGGTTACGCGACTCTTGCTCATGCTTTAGACGTTCAGTGATATCGCGCGCTACTTGTAGTCGTACTTTACGACCGTCGGTCCAAGTTAGGGTGCGGTGATGTACTTCAAACCAGATATTAACGGAAGCGATGAAATGTGTATTGGTTTCATCGCTGGCTTCACCTGCTCTGAGTAGCTCCTCATGGCCCGAAGGTTGAGAGCCAAAGAAACGGCGATATGTCCGATTGGCAAAAAGTAATTCGATGCCATTAGGTGTATCGACAGCCACTGAAATTGCATCATCCAAGCCTTCCAGTACTGTCATAAAGCGCTCATGTGCTGCGGATAGGGCTTCTCGTACGCGCTTAGGTTCGGTGATATCGGTCATTGATGTCATCCAACCAATTTGCTTGCCGTTGGGATCGCGCAGAGGGGATACATACATACGCGCCGTAAAGCGAGAGCCGTCACGACGCTGAACCTCAAGCTCTAAACCTGAGTTAGGTGTCTTGCCTGCTAAAAGAGTTTCCATGGTGCGCATATGTTCTTGATGACGCCCTGGAATCCAGTAGGGGAAGGGTAAGGATGTACCCACTAAATCGGTTTCGTCCCAGCCAATTAGACGGCAGAAAGCAGGGTTGACGTAAATCATACGTCCTTGCATATCCAGTACACGCATGCCTGTGGACATGGAGTTTTCCATGGCGCGACGAAAGATAGTTTCAGCTTCAAGCGCTGTCTCAGTACGCATGCGTTGTCGCGTGTTACGCCACATGAGTAATAAACTAATAATAATAATGCCTGATAATGCAATAATGAGCAGATTGATACGTTGTTTTAAGGGTTCATTATCAGGGACAAAGTAGGGCAGAAGCTCCATTTGGATCTGCTGCACACTAAAAAATAACGCCATCACAACGATAAAAAGCACAAGCACAAAAACAGGCGTAATCCAATAAAGACTGCGTGATTTGGTCTTATGACTCAAGCTGGATGTTGAAAAAGCGTTTAAAGGGGATTCTTGCATGGGTTCAGGCGTAGTATTTCTCATCGATATTGTAAAAGATCCGTTCCGTATTTGTCATATTCCCTGGGTTTTAGGGATAATTCCCTATATTTTCTCATAATATAAAATATATTATCAGTATATAAAAAATTGTAGCAAAATATAAAGCCTTAAAAAATAATCATGTCATAATACAAAAGTAAGCTAAGTTGTATCTGTCAATTAGGGCAGCTAGTAATGTTGTTTAGTATAGACAATTGGTACATTAGGTATATAAATAACAAAATTTCATAGGAGCAATACATGGCTACGAATAATCTTCCAATCGATGTAGATGCTATGGAGACCAAAGAATGGCTTGAAGCACTTGAAGCTGTTCTCGATCGTGAAGGTCCAGAGCGCGCGCATTTTTTAATTGAAAAACTCACAGATTTGGCACGCCGTTCAGGCTCAGATATACCTTATTCACCGAATACGGCCTATATCAATACCATTCCGCCAGGATTAGAGCCTGCTTACCCAGGCGACTTAAGTTTAGAAGCTCGTATTCGTACCTATATTCGTTGGAATGCCTTGGCTATGGTGGTGCGCGCGAATAAGCACGAGCCTGCCGATGGCGGTGACTTAGGTGGTCATATCGCTTCATTTGCCTCATTAGCCACAATGATTGCTTGCGGTCAACACCACTTCTGGCACGCTGAGAATGAAAATCATGGTGGTGACTTGGTGTATTTCCAAGGTCATAGCTCACCAGGTATGTATAGCCGTGCCTTTTTAGAGGGCCGCTTAACAGAAGAGCAATTAAATCATTTCCGTCAAGAAGTTGATGGCAAGGGTTTGTCTTCATATCCTCACCCTAAACTAATGCCAGAGTTTTGGCAGTTCCCAACGGTATCTATGGGTTTAGGACCATTGATGGGTATTTACCAAGCACGCTTCCTTAAGTACTTACATGCACGTGGAATAGCCGATACGAGCAACCGTAAAGTATGGGTATTCTGCGGTGACGGTGAGATGGATGAGCCAGAATCATTAGGTGCTATTAGTTTAGCGGCACGTGAGAAACTCGATAACTTAATTTTCGTCATCAACTGTAATTTACAGCGCCTTGATGGTCCAGTACGTGGTAACGGTAAAATTATCCAAGAACTTGAGGGTGATTTCCGTGGTAGTGGCTGGGATGTGATTAAAGTGATCTGGGGTTCTTACTGGGATCCTTTATTGGCACGTGACAAAGACGGTATTCTACGTAAAGTGATGGAAGAGACCGTTGACGGTGAGTACCAAGCTTATAAGGCCAATGATGGCGCTTACGTACGTGAACACTTCTTCGGTAAGGATCCGCGCCTACTTGAGATGGTAAGTCGTATGAGCGACGAAGATGTATGGCGTCTGAATCGTGGTGGCCATGATCCACATAAAGTGTATGCTGCTTTTGATAAAGCAACTAAAGCTAAAGGCAAGCCAACGGTTATTCTTGCGAAAACCATTAAAGGTTATGGTTTAGGTGATGTAGTTCAAGCTAAGAACCCGTCGCACCAACAGAAGAAGATGAACGTAGAATCGCTACGTGAGTTCCGTGATCGCTTTAATATTCCAGTGAACGACCAAGAAATCGATAGCATTCCATTCTACATGCCTTCTGCAGACTCGCCAGAGATGAAGTATATGCACGAGCGCCGCCAAGCGATGGGTGGTTACTATCCGCAACGTCGTGTGAATGCTGATGAAAAAATTAAAGTACCAACATTAGATAAGTTTAAGAGCCTTCTTGAACCAACCGCTGAGGGTCGTGAGATTTCAACCACCCAAGCATTTGTTCGATTCTTAAACCAATGTTTACGTGAGAGCTCAATCTCTGAGCGTATCGTGCCAATTTTATCGGATGAGTCACGTACATTTGGTATGGAAGGCTTATTCCGTCAAATCGGTATTTATGCACCTGAAGGTCAGAAATACGTACCTGTTGATAAGAACCAAGTGATGTACTACCGTGAAGTTGAGAACGGTCAGTTACTACAAGAGGGTATCACCGAGGCAGGCGCATTCTCTTCATGGATTGCAGCAGCGACATCGTACTCAACCAATAACCGCATTATGATTCCGTTCTTTGTGTATTACTCAATGTTCGGCTTCCAACGTGTCGGTGACTTAGCTTGGGCGGCTGGTGATATGCAGTCCCGTGGCTTCCTATTAGGTGGTACAGCTGGTCGTACAACCTTAAACGGTGAAGGCCTACAACACGAAGACGGTCATAGCCATATTATGTCTGGCTTGATCCCTAACTGCGTGTCTTATGACCCAACCTTCGCGCACGAATTGGCTGTGATTATGCAACATGGCTTAAAGCGTATGGTTGAGGATCAAGAGAATGTATTCTACTACCTCACCATCATGAACGAGAACTATGCTCATCCTGGTTTGAAAGAAGGTGATGAAGAAGGTATCTTACGTGGTATGTATAAGCTACAAGAGGGCGGTAAGCATGCTCTGCGTGTACAGTTAATGGGTTCAGGTACGATCTTACATGAATCTATCAAAGCTGCTGCTTTACTTGAAGCGGATTGGGGTATTAGTGCCGATGTATGGAGTGTGACTAGCTTTACAGAGTTACGTCGTGATGGTTTAGATGCCAATCGTGAGAATCTCTTGAATCCTGAAGCGAAAAATCCACGTGTTCCATATTTCACACAGCAAATCAGTAAGACCGAGGGTCCAGTGATTACCTCAACGGACTATGTGAAGTTGTTTGGTGATCAAGTACGTGAGTTTATCCCTGAGGGTCGCACGTATCGCGTTCTAGGCACTGACGGTTACGGTCGTTCAGATTTCCGCTTTAAATTACGTGAACACTTTGAAGTGGATCGTCATTTTATCGTGGCTTCTGCGCTTAAAGCATTGGCTGATGAAGGTAAATTACCGCATTCTAAAGTGACGGAAGCGATTAAGAAATATAACATCAATGTGAATAAAGCTAATCCTCACTACGCTTAATAAAGGACGATGAATATGAGTACACTAATCGAAGTCAAAGTCCCAGATATTGGAGACTTTAGCGAAGTTGAAGTGATTGAAGTTTTGGTTAATGTTGGTGACACCATCGCAGTTGAGCAAAGCCTGATTACGGTTGAGTCAGATAAAGCTTCAATGGAAATCCCTAGCTCACAAGCGGGTGTTGTTAAAAACATTAAAGTGAACGTTGGTGATAAAGTCGCTGAAGGCACTGTGGTGCTTGAAGTAGAAGCATCGGGCGCAGCACAAGCTGCAGCTCCTGCGCAAGTGGCTGCACCAGCCTCAGCATCGGCGCCAGCAGCGGCTCCTGCAGCTGCCCCTGCACAAGCAGCGGGTGGTGTGCAAGATGTTGAAGTACCTGATATTGGTGACTTTAGTGAAGTTGAGGTTATCGAAGTGCTTGTAAAAGCGGGCGACACGGTACAAGTTGAACAAAGCTTAATCACGGTTGAGTCTGATAAAGCCTCAATGGAAATTCCTTCAAGTCATGCAGGCGTTGTACAAGAC
>CAZIKJ010000381.1:0-7877 GCA_964539685.1 uncultured Pelistega sp. | reverse complement strand
TTATTGATCACCACGGAACTGTCGCACTTTTTACATCATCGCCATTTCCATTTTGCTTACTGGTCTATCACCATTACCTAGATCTTTTTATTCTGCTTATCGCTTTTTTATTTCTCGTCTTATTTCTGCAACATGGTGCTTGAGTGTCGACTATTCCCTTTTTTCACTCGCACACTAAGAATGTTCTTTTATTGCCACAATTACGCTATTTCTCATATGCGAGGGTCAGGCTGTTTATAGTTGCCTTTGCCCTCGCTTACAGTTCTGTCTATACATCATATGCGAGAGTTAGGCGCCATTCTCAAACAGACCACCAATGTTGCAACACCTCCTCTTATATGCAACACCTCTTCTTATATAGCACCCCTCCTTATATTTATATAGCACCCTTCCTTATATTCTTAAGTACTATTTGCTTCTTGCTTTCATCCATCCACCAACACCAACTGCCCTGCTTCTAATCGATATACACGCTCAACAGCATCTACAGGTAAGGCAGCATGGGTCACCATAATCACCGTGCGCCCTTGCGTGGCCACCAGTAAATCCTCTAAAAATGCTTGCTCTGCCTCACGATCCAGACCTTGGGTTGGCTCATCTAATAATAGCACCTGTGCCGGTGATAATAATGCACGCGCTAAACATAGGCGCCGGGCCTGACCAGCTGATAAGGTACGACCGGTCTCACCAGTCCACGTATCTAAACCATTCGCCAAGCTGCGCACAAAGTCTCCCAGGCGAGCGCTGTCCAGGGCTTGCCATAGGCGCTCATCACTTGCCTTAGCGTCACCAATCAGTAAATTGCTACGAATCGTCCCTAAGAACACGGGAGCATCTTGCGCCAATAGGCTTATACGTTGATGGATTTGGGCTATGCGTGCATCACGCAGTTTAACGCCACCATAGCTCAGCTCACCCGCACTAGGATCCGCCAGGCGCAGCATTAGATTTAATATACTCGTCTTACCCGCTCCGCTTCTACCAATAATGGCGACTCGCTCGCCCGCTTGCACCCTTAAATTAATACCCTTTAGAATCTCCCGCCCCTTCTTCGCTGACGGCTCTAGCCTATATTGAACCTTATCCTGTTTATGCCGCCCCTTATCTAGCGACTCATCGGGATAGGCATAACGTACCTCGCGCAAAACAATATCACCACGTGTGGGCAGCTCACAGGCTGATGGGGAGTCGACAATACTTGTTTGCATCTGACTTAAAGCCGCAATACGCTCAGCTGCTGCAGCAGCACTTCCTAGCCGTGACGCACCACGCATAATCGGCCCGGTAACTTCAAAAACACCGAGCACCGCCAACACCAGACCCGCCCAAATGGGACCACTTATTTCACCCTGCGTGAAATAATCGCTCCCCCAATACAACATTGCCACAAGACTTAAGCCAGACAGAATTTGTACCACTGCCTTGCCATTACTCGCTATGAATGCTTGGCGACGACGCGCTAGTGCTACTTGTAAACATTGCGCAGCAAACTCTCGCCGCGCCTTTTCTTGCACACCCAATGCCAATAAATCGGCATGCGCCACCACCGTCTGCAAAGTACTATCGCGCATGGCAGCGACCGCTTCCTGCACCATCTCACCTGGCTGACGTGCCTTGCGTGCCAAGTAGAAAGGCAGCAATAAGGTACTGAGTAAAAGGCTCAGCAATACGATTAAGGCCGCCGCAGGCAACCACGCCGCAATGACGCATGACAAGATAAACCCAATAAGTAAACCCGTAATTACCGGCGCAATGGCAAATAAGTACACCGTGTCTAAGGCATCCACATCACCCGTAAGTCGGGCCAACAAATCACCTTCACGATACTTGGCTAATTGCGCAGCATCCAAAGGTAATAAGCGCTTAAACACAGTGCCACGTAAGTCGGCCAATAAACGCAAGGTTACCTCATGCCCAACGACCCGCTCAGCATAACGACTAACAATACGGATAAACGAAAAACCCCGCACTAAAGCTGAGGGCGCAAATAAATTAAATGTCTCCCAGCTGGCCACCAAAGCGGCGCCCGTTAAGAACCAAGCCGATACGCCTAATAAACTCACCCCTGCAGCTAAGGTTATCAAGGCCAATAAGAGCGCTAGTGCAAGTCCAGTCCAACGCTGTCGATACAAGGGCATTAAGAGACGCCAAATGGATTTCATCTTTCTGCCCCCTGCTCCACCCTCACTAATTTTTCATCGTGAAGGCGCCAAACTACATCAGCACGCTGAGCGACAACAGGATCATGTGTCACCAACAAAACACTACGCCCAACAGCAAACTTAACTAAAGCATCCAATACCTGATCGCGCGTTTCAGGGTCTAAATTCGCCGTTGGTTCATCCAAGAGAATCACCTGTGGGGCACGTAAGAACAATCGAGCTAAGGCTACACGCTGTAATTGTCCGCCTGACAAGCCATAGCCACGCGTACCTAAGCGTGTTTGCAATCCCTCTGGCAACTCAGCGACGAACTCACCCATACCCGCTAAGGTCATCGCTTGTTTAAGCGCTTGCTCACTTGCATCAGGTGCTGCTAAACGCAAATTATCGGCAATCGTTCCCGTATGGAGATATGGATGTTGACCGATTAACGTCAAATACTGTCGCAAAGCAGGCGCCGACCATTCCTGAATCTTACGTCCCGCCAAATAAACACGCCCTGCAGAGAGTGTGTCTTCGGCGATCTGGGCATCAACATTCTCTGCACTATCAACCTCAACTGCGCGCGCCTCAGCTACTTTCCTGTCATCTGCCTTCACAGCTCGCAGACCCGCCAAGGTTTCTAATAATGAGGTTTTGCCACTTCCACTATCCCCCATAATCGCGACTATCTGACCTACTTTCAGTCTAAACGATACATCCCTAACTAAAACCGCGCCATGACCGGGCGTATAAACTGTCAAATTATCCACGCACAAGGCATCAGACGGACTGCCCGATACCCAACAGCTATGCGCCGATATATCGTTATTCCTCACCTCACCCCCCACATGCAACGGAGCCTCCCCAAGTGCTGGCAAGGTCACAAATGAATCGCTCTTTTCCGCCACTGTCTCAGCTCCCGCAGGCCGCGGAGCCTCCCCAACCACTGGCAAGGTTTCAAATAGCTCACTTATTTCCGCCACTGCCGCACGTGCCGCGGCGCGATCATGGTAATGCGCAGCAAACTGTCGCAAGGGGTTATAGACTTCAGGCGCCATCAATAGACAAAACGTGCCAGCTTGCAAGGTCAATATATCCTCGCCGCGCAAGTTCACAAAGCCTAAATACGTTAAACCAATATATAAAGCCGTGCCCGCCACCCCTAGCGCAGCAAAGAACTCCAAGGTGGCCGACGATAGAAAAGCAATCCGCAAAACAGACATGGTTTTCTCGCGCAAGGTGTCGCTCGCTTGATAGACCCGCTGCGCCTCCACTTCCGCCTGCCCATAGAGTTTAAATGTCGACAATCCACGCACACGATCAGCAAAAAAACCTGATAAACGAGCAAAAGCCGCCAAATGCTTCCGGCTTGCCGCTTCAGCGCCCCAACCTACCAAGGCCATAAAGACGGGGATTAACGGCGCGGTGATGAGGAGCAATAAACCAGCCACCCAATCAATGGGTAGCACCACGCAAGCAAAGACAATCGGTAAGAAAACACCCGCAATCAGCGCTGGCAGATACTGCGCAAAAAAACCATCGAAGGCTTCGACTTGTTCGAGCAAGGCACTCGCTAAAGCCCCTGAAGCTTGTTGCCGTGTCCATTGCGGGCCCGCATCAAGCATTTGCGTAAACAATGCCTGACGTACAAGATATTTAATTTTCTCTGAAGCTCTAGTGCCTGCTCGCTCACCCTGCCAGCTTATGAAAGCCCGCAGAGCAATCAAACCTGCGATCAGTCCTATATCACTTAGCAAAGCATCTCTGCTCAGCCCTTGCACAATTGCCTTATCTAACACACCCGCCAGCAGCCAGGCTTGTAGCAAGAGCAACAAACCTGACAATACAGGCGCAGCAATTGCCAGCGCCAACAAGCCCTTAGCTTGCCGCGCTAAACCCATTAACCACTGAGTTTGTTCACGCGGCAAGCGTAATAAGGTAGCAGCTGGATCGTGCTCAGTGCTCAAGCATTACACCTCTCGCTCGCGCGTAGCTTGACCAGCCGCATGAATCTCAACACTCCCTAGACTTACGATGCCCAGCTCTGCTTCTGTACTTGAAGCATCAAGTTTCTGCTGATGCAGTTCATACCAAAGCCCTACCGCCACAGCAACACCGCAGGCCATTGAGGTGCCTAACAACCAGGTTAAATACCACATACATAATTCCTTTAAACTTAATATGAGTTAGGGGTTTCATCAAGCGATTTTTCAGACACCTTGCCACGCATGATGTAATACACGTAAAAGGTGTAGGACAACACGATGGGCAAGAAAATAATCGTCGCAATCAACATCACCCATAAGGTGAGATGGCTAGATGAGGCATCCCAAGCTGTTAAGCCGATATTCGGATTGACCGAGGAAGGCAAGATAAAAGGAAACAAGGCAAAACCCACGGTCAGAATAATGCCTGCAATACTCAGCGCGGAGGCGAAGAAGGCGAGCACGGGACGACGCATCAGCAATAATAAGCTCGCACCTAGTGCGGCGACCACGCCTAAGCCAGGCGCTGCCCACATCCATGACCAACGCTCAAAGTTCGCCAACCAAGCGCCCTGCTCAAGTACCACGGCTTTATTCAAGGGATTGGAAGGCCCCGCCGTATCCATCACACTGGTAATCACATGCCCATCTAAATTCGCCACCCAGATACCACCAAGTGCGAATACGATAGCCACTAAAAGCGCACTAAATATGCCGAGTTTGCGTGCCCGATCCGCTACTGGATTCACCACGCGCCAAGCCAGAATTGCCGCCCCATGTGTGACCAGCATCAATAGACTTAAAATGCCGCACAGCAAGGCGAATGGTGTAAATAAGCCCCAAAAGCTACCGTGATACAGGGGGCGTAAGGTATCAGGCTCAACCGCAAACGGCACACCCAGAATCACATTGCCAAACGCCACCCCGAACACCACAGGTGCCACAACGCCCGTAAATGTCACGACACCATCCCAGGTATTGCGCCAGCGCGTGTGCTCGTATTTACTTCTATACTTAAAGCCCACAGGACGTAGAATCAAGGCAACCAAGAGCAACATCATGGCCAAATAAAACCCTGAAAAAGAGGCCGCATAGAGCGCAGGCCAAGCGGCAAAAATCGCCCCACCCGCCGTAATCAGCCAGACTTGGTTACCTTCCCACACAGGCCCGACTAAGTTAAACATAATCCGACGCTCTACATCTTCACGCCCCAAGACAGGTAAGAGTGCCGCCACCCCTAAGTCAAAACCATCCATCACGGCAAAACCGATCAGCAACACGCCCATCAGCAACCACCAGATGACTCTTAAGGTTTCATAATCTAATAGAATCATTGAATTTTCCATAGTAGTCTGCGTCCTTATCGCGTTTGAGGTGTTTGAGTATGAGGCCCACGCGGAACCTCTATCTCAGCACTCAGCACACTCAGCTCATCGCGAGCCTGCGTTGGTGCAAAATACTCAGGACCTTTTTTAATCGCATTTAACATCACCTTAGTCCCCACGATAAATAAGAGGGTATATAAAGTGACGTAGATGGATAAGCTAATCACTAAGGACGTGACCGACAATTGCGAGGCGGCATACGCCGTTGGTAAGATGCCATCAATCACCCATGGTTGGCGGCCATACTCGGCCACGAACCAACCACACTCGATAGCAATCCAAGGCGCAAAAATCGTCCATACCGCTAACTTCAGCACGCGCGGACTTTTTTCCAATCGCCCCTTCACGGAAAGCCAGAACACAACGCTGAAAAAGAGCACAAAATAGAACCCTAGCGCAACCATAATGCGGAAGGCATAAAATAGCGGCGTCACATCAGGCACGGTATCAATCGCCGCTTGCTGAATTTGCTCAGGCGTTGCATTCTGAATATCATCACGATATTTCTTCAGTAACAGACCATAGCCTAAGTCTTGCCAGTTCTCTAAGAAATAGTCTTTAGCCATCGTATCATTCGGGTCCGCCTTAGCCTTTTTCAGAGCATCATAGACCTCAATACCATGCGTAATACGTACCCTATTGCGCTCTACTAACTCAATAATGCCAGGCATCACTTGATCGAAAGAGCGCGTACCAATTAGCCCCATCACCCAGGGAATATGGATAGCAAAATCATTCTTCATCTCCGCTTGATTGGGGATCGCCACGATATTGAATGAAGCAGGTGCCGGCTCAGTCTCCCACATCGCCTCAAGCGCAGCAATTTTCATCTTCTGGTGTTCACCCGCAATATAACCACTTTCATCGCCGAGCGTAATCGCCCCAATAGAGACCAATACGCCGAATGCCGACGCAACGGCAATTGAACGCTTAGCCATGTCTTGATGGCGCTGACGTAAGAGATACCACGCGCTCACTGCAATCACAAAGACCGCACCCGTGATATAGCCCGAAATCACCGTATGCAAGAACTTCGCTTGTGCCACAGGATTTAACACTACCTCCAGAAAGCTGGTCATTTCCATGCGCATAGTATCGGGATTAAAGACGGCCCCGACGGGATATTGCATCCAACCATTAGCGATCAAGATCCACAGCGCGGAGAAGTTGGTTCCAATCGCCACTAGCCAAGTCACCATTAAGTGAGCTCTCTTGGACATGCGATTCCAACCGAAGAAGAACAGGCCAATAAATGAAGCCTCCAAAAAGAAAGCCATTAGCCCTTCAATGGCCAATGGCGCGCCAAAAATATCGCCTACATAGTGACTGTAATACGACCAGTTCATACCAAACTGGAACTCCATCACGACACCAGTGCCCACACCAATGGCAAAATTAATACCAAAAAGGGCACCCCAAAATAAGGTCATACGACGCCAAATATCACGCCCAGAAACTACATAGATTGTTTCCATGACAGCCAACATAAAGGACAAGCCCAAGGTCAGCGGCACAAAAATAAAATGAAACATCGCCGTTGTAGCAAACTGTAGACGTGATAAACCTACCACATCAAATTCAAACATAAAGTTCTCCGTTGAGATTAAGCGCACAGATAGCAAGACCCGCGCCTTATCAAGCAGCACTCGTTGAAAAGTAATTCCCTAAGCATCTTTATAAACCAAACCGCTAGGCCACATGACGCTTTGCACAAGACGCTTACATATTGCAACAAAATGATATGTTAAATAAGGCGACCGCAAGCGGCAAGCGTGCTTATTGTTATCAATATCGCTTGCCGAAGCTTGTACTTAGCTCACTACAGCAGGACGATATTGTTGTAAGCACCATCACTTGTAGAGTGTTGTAATGATTTTCTTAACTCTTTGCAAAAATTCACTTGATTGTCTAGGGATAATCTTCATATAGTGCTTACTGTTGAATGGCGAAATTGTTTCGGACGAACATTGGTGTATTTTCTCCATCATGTTGTCGATTACACGAGCAAGATTTCATCCTGCAGACCTAAACTCTGCTTATACTGACCACACTTTTCTCTTGAGCCTATCAGTAAATAGGCCTATTATTTTTTTACGGATACAGACACTTCATGTCCAGAACCACCCCATTAGACACCGCCGAATCATTTCGCAAGGGCCTGATTACCCAATTGCAGCCGCGCATGTTATTTGCCGTGGCGATCCCTTTTGTCGTCGGCCTTTTGTCTATTATTGTTTTATTAATGTATGCCTGGGACCCCTTAGACACTTGGTTCTACAGTAGCGCTGCCGAATGGGCTTGGTTCCAGAAAGTCCAAGCAAGTCTAGGTGGCTGGGGCTTCTCCACCATGAGCGGTTGGATTG
>CAZIKJ010000380.1:0-1994 GCA_964539685.1 uncultured Pelistega sp. | reverse complement strand
GTAAAAAGCGTAAGGTCGTTAAGCGCTCACTTTGTTTTGCGCGCATTGCTTCTTTGACGGCATCACTCAGGCTTTGTTTTAATGACATTCTCATTCTCTAAAAATAGGATTAAAATAGCATTTTACCAGACTCATTTTATGACGGATATCAATGTCTCAATTTATCGTTGAAAGAGCTTTAGCCCCAGCCGAAGGTGATGCAGCACAGCTTTTTATTATTTTTATTACCCCAGATCAAGTAGAGCCACAGGGCTATGCCTTAATGACGGCACTAGCACAGACTTTCGCGACGGCAGGGATTGTGATGGTGGTGCCCAAACCTGCTACGCAAGTTAATTCTGCTATGCATAAAGTGCTTGAGGGGCAGGTGCTCAGTAATGAGGAACTGCGTGAATTCGCCTTGCTCTTAAGTGCTGAATGTGAGCACTTAATTCTGCATTTGCAAGAACGCTTTGGTGTGAGTAGTGAGGCGACGGCGCTTGTGGCGACTAGCCAATTAGCCAGTGCGATTCTTGAGTTAACGAAATTACCTAAGCCACTCGCAGGTCGTGTGATTACCTTTGGTGCGCGTTATGCGGAGTTACCGAATGCAAAATTGAGTCTTGACCAGACTGTACACTTCTTGCATGCTGCTAAGGATCCGGTTGTGCCTGTGATCCATCTGAGCGAAGCGGATACGGCTTTTGCGCAATTTGAAGGGGATGCCACGATAGACGTGGCGCATATATTGGATGATTCCTTTCATCCTGATTTAGTGCAGAAAATGCTTGAGCGACTATTGACCTGTGTGCCTTTGCGTATTTGGCTAGATGCCCAGGGTATGCAGTCAAGTACAGTCGATGAAGATGAAAAGAGTGGTGATTCAGTGCAGGCGACCGGTCCTGGCCCCGAGGACTCACTGCATTAAGTCATTATTTAAATTTCAAGTGAAAAACCTATAGGCAAAAAAATGCAGAGCTTTAATGATAAAACTCTGCATTGATTTGTACTAAATTAACTATGGTTTCACGTAAAATTCACGTGAGAGTCGCTTTAATACAAAGAGGGGTAATCGTTCTGCACTAAGTGGCGCACGCGTACCGCATCCGAAAAGCGTGTCACGCGACCTTGTGCATTGAGTAAGACAACAGCCATATTCTGGCCTTCAATTTTCGTAATCATCACTAAGCAATCACCCGCTTCACGGATATAGCCTGTTTTAGAGATATCAATATTCCAATCGTTATTGCGTATTAAGCGATTAGTATTGCGATATTTTTGTTGGCGACCATTGCTCGTGATGATTTGATGAGCATCACTGGTTGAGAATTGGTGAATTAAGGGTTCATTGCTCACGGCTTTAAGTAAACGCACTAAATCTTGAGGAGAAGCCACGTTCAGCGGAGATAAGCCAGTCGGCTCAACAAAGCGGCTACGTGTCATACCAATTTGGCGTGCTGTCGCATTCATTTCGCGTACAAATGCATCCATACCACCAGGATAGGTACGTCCTAATGCATGGGTAGCGCGGTTTTCAGAAGACATCAAGGCTAATAATAAGGCTTCACGACGAGTTAAGTTCGTGCCCACTGATAAGCGAGAACTTGATTTCTTCACACGGTCGATATCTGAATCATCAATCGTAATGATTTCGTCTAAAGGTAATTTAGAACGAACAATGACCAAGGCAGAAAGCAATTTAGAAATCGAAGCAATCGGACGAACCGTATTGCTATTTTTAGAATACAACACCTTATTATTGTCAAGCGACATGACTAAGGCAACTTCGGAGCTAATTTGCGCTCCATTGTCCACAAAACCAACTACCTGGGCGGCCGTAAGCGTATCGGCGGGACCCACGTCATCCTCTTGGGCCCAGGCGGATTGGGTGATTACGGTAGCAGCACAGAAGGCGCTACAAAAGAGGGTCTTTTTTAGGCGGTTCAGCATAGTCTTGTACAAATTAGGGTCAGGGTAAAAGTATTATAGTTGAGAAATTAAAAAAAGTATATAAA
>CAZIKJ010000379.1:0-4584 GCA_964539685.1 uncultured Pelistega sp. | reverse complement strand
ACAGACATATACGCCATTGCAATTAAAAATCGTTGTTTCATTATTATTTCTTCCTTACCACTATTCGCTATTTTTCATAAATATGTGTCAATCAAAAAATATGACTCTTACCATCGCAAAGAGCCATAAATTATTTATCCTATTGATATTGTATACACAAGCTTGTGATTCACATTGTACATACCACATTAGCTATATGTCTTTCCTTTAGACAAAACCTATGGTTATCCCTAGCAAAGAAATGAACATCTGACACCAAGATGGGCATGAGCGATAGCTTACCTGCCTGTTCGCCTAGCTCATTAACAAATTCATAGTTAACCATGCGCCCCCTTCGCAGACTGACAAGATCATGGTTAACCATAATAGGTAAAACCATTATTCGGCTAAATTTAAGAGGCTCTTTGTTATTTATGAATTGTCAAAGGGGGGATTACTTCCGATACTACACTCATCATTAACCACTTTACCGCAGAGAACCATGACAACTGAGACAGCTTGTGGTGCTGAAAAGCAGTACCAGGACTTACTAAAGCAAGGTAAGTTCCAGATTCAACAATGCCAAGATTGCGATAAGCATATCTTCTACCCACGCATGATTTGCCCACACTGTGGCTCTGACCATCTAAGCTGGATTGAGCCTACAGGTCTAGGTACTGTTTATAGTACGACAGTGGTTCGTCGCAAAGCTGAAGACGGAGGCAACTACAATGTGGCGCTGATTGATCTTGACGAAGGCGTACGCTTAATGAGTCGCGTAGAAAAAGTCGCTGCTGAAGATGTCTACATCGGCCAAAAAGTCAAAGCCCATGTGCAACAAGATGGCGAGCAAGCTATCGTCGTTTTTAGCCCTGTAGGAGAATAAGAATGAACTATAAAGATTTACGTGGCAAAGTTGCCATTACAGGTGTCGGTCAAGCAGGTCTTGGTCAAGCCAATGGTTTTAGTGAAATGGAAATCTTGGTGCAAGCCGCTCACCGCGCCGTAAGCGATGCAGGCCTAACTATGCAAGATATTGACGGCATCACCACCGCTAGCGTGGCCTCGACCATGTGGGTTATGCCCGTGATTGAACACTTAGGTATTAAACCCACCTTTATTGATAGCACCATGATTGGTGGCTCAAGCTTTGTGGCTCACCTTATGCCAGCGATTCATGCCTTGGAATCAGGTCAATGCAATGCCGTCTTGGTCTGCTATGGCAGCACACAGCGCACCTCGACCCTAAGTCGCGCCGTTATTGGCAATATGCGTAAGCAGATGGACCCCCAACCTTATGAAAGTCCATATAACCCATTAAACCCATTAAGCTCATATGCCTTAGTGGCGGCACGTCATATGCATGATTACGGCACAACCCGTGAGAACCTGGCTGAAGTTGCGGTTGCCGCACGTAAGTGGGCACAACTCAACCCTGAGGCCATGATGCGTGATCCCTTAAGCATTGAGGATGTACTGAATTCAAAAATGGTCTCGGACCCATTGACCGTACGTGATTGCTGCTTAGTTACCGATGGCGCAGGCGCATTCGTATTGGTTCGTGCTGATCGTGCCAAGAGCTTAAAGCAAAAGCCCGTATACGTTCTAGGCAACTCAACCGCTATTTGGAATCGCCAAATCTCATCCATGCATGATTTAACGGTGACGGCTGCACAGCAATCAGGCCGCATCGCTTTTGAGATGGCACAGGTGAAACCAAGTGATATTGATGTAGTTGAACTCTACGATGCCTTTACGATTAACACCATCCTATTCTTAGAAGACTTAGGCTTTTGTAAAAAAGGCGAAGGCGGTGCATTCGTTAGCGGCGGTCGTATCGCTCCAGGCGGCGAACTCCCTGTGAATACCAACGGTGGTGGCTTATCGTGCACGCACCCTGGTATGTACGGCATCTTCATCATGATTGAAGCCGTGCGTCAATTACGCGGCAGCTGTGATGAGCGCCAAGTAAAAGACGCCAAGCTAGCAGTCGTGCACGGCAATGGCGGCACCTTATCAAGCCAATCAACAGCGATTTTAGGCACGGAAGAAACTTTATAAGCCCATTGTTCAAGGTGGTAGGGCAACACGAAGACTTGCTGCCCTGCCACGACAACAATAGCGAACTGAAACAAAGCTGGCTAAACCGGCCACAGAAATAGAAATTACTAAAGCCAATACCGCCTAACACAAGGACTGACTTAACAATACTAATACAACGACATACTTAGCAATACTGATACAAGGACTTACCCTGCAATACTGATACAACGACATACCTAGCAATACTAATTTCTAATACAACGACTTTATAAACACCATAAGAAAGCTTAAGTAGCACAACTCAATAGAAGTAGCTTAAGCAAATGAGACCAAAGTCTCTACTTATAAGCATGACCCAGGAGACAAACCATGCGCAAATTTTCTAAAACAGTAGCCGCCTTATTAATCACTGGCCTCGGCGCATTATCAGTCAGCGCCCAAGCCCAAAGCAGCTGGCCAGATCGCCCGATTAAATTAGTTGTAGGTTATGCCGCAGGTGGTCCAGTAGATACCGCCGCTCGCAATTACAGCAAATACCTCGGTGATGTACTCGGTCAAACCGTCGTCATTGAGAACCGCACTGGTGCCAGCGGAATTATTGCCGCGGAAGCCGTTGCACGCTCTGCACCCGATGGCTATAACATTTACTTTATGGCGAGTCCGACCTTAACCATCACCCCACATATTCAGAAAGCCGTTAAGCTCGACCACGATAAAGACTTCACTTATATTGGCAATATCTTAGATTACACCAATGTCATGGTCGTCAATAACGACCTCCCCGTGAAATCAATCCCAGAACTTATTGCCTATGCTAAGGCCAATCCGAATACCGTCAGTTTTGCCTCTGCTGGCGTGGGCTCATCGAATCAATTATCTGCAGAATTACTTAAGCAACGTGCTGACTTTGATATGCTGCACGTGCCATACCGCGGCAACTCACCAGCGATGGTCGATGTGATCAGTGGCAAAGTTTCTTTGATGTTCGACATTACAGGCACCGCGATTAACTATATTAATAGTGGCAAAGTACGCGCCTTAGCCGTGACCTCTAAAGAGCGCAATAAAGCACTACCTGACGTACCATCTATTGCCGAAGCAGGAGTACCTGATTACGCAGTGACAGGTTGGTATTCATTAGCGGGCCCAGCAAATCTACCAGAGCCGATTGTGAAGAAACTGCAAGAAGCCATGGATAAAGTCAACAGCAACCCTGATTACATTAAGACCATGGAAGATGGTGGTTACACCCTACACGTGACCGATGGCAAAGCATTACACGACAAGATCAATGCTGAGTACAAGCTTTGGGGTGAAGTAATTGAGAAAGCTGGCATTCAAGCGAATCAATAAATCACTTTCATAGACGAGTATGTAATGCCCAGTCTATAAGCACTATAAAATGCGGCGGCTTTCTTAATTACGGACAGTGAACAAGAAGACGTCGCATTTACGCTATAAGCAGGGCTTCACATATTCACAGCATGGTCTAAACGCCAAATTTCATAGCACCAAATTACAGCAGTATCAAAGCACATCAGTCCAATATAACAGCAGTACGAGGCTTCCTTATCAATATGCATGGCAGTAGCGACTTAAGTGGAAGTCTCTTAACCAGAGAATGAATACAAGGCCTTTTCACTAAGAATAGGCTTAATACAACGACGGAGACATTATGAATATTCAGTTAACACTTATCAGCCGTTTGGCTATTGCAGGCCTTGCTTGTTTACCGCTTAGTGCAATAGCACAGGACAATTGGCCAAATAAGTCAATTACCATTACTATCCCTGCCGCACCAGGTGGCACTACCGATATCGTAGGTCGCATGATTAGCGAACCGCTCTCGAAAGAACTGGGCCAAACCGTTGTGATTGAAAACAAAGCAGGCGCAGCAGGCATTATTGGTTCTCAATCTCTCATCCGCTCTAAGCCGGATGGCTATACCCTAATCATGGGCAATATTGGTCCGAATGCGATTAATTACAGCCTATACAAAGACTTACCGTATAAAAAAGAAGACTTTATCCCAATCACCAATGTAATTTCTGTACCGAATGTCTTGGTTGTGAATGAAGCAACACCCGTGAATAATGTACAAGAATTATTAACGTATGTGGCGAGCGATCCTCAGCACCAGACTTTTGGCTCATCAGGCAAGGGTCAATCGCCACATATGTCGGCTGAATTATTTATGCAACGTGGCAATATCAAGGCCGAACATATTACTTATAAGGGAGCAGGCCCTGCGGTGGCTGCCCTCCTTGCCAATCAATATACCTTCATGATTGACAACCTGCCAAGCTCACTCTCACACATTAAATCAGGCAAATTAAAAGCCCTCGCCGTCACCAGTGAGAAGCGTGTGGCCGATCTACCTGAGGTTCCCACCATGAAAGAAGCTGGTGTCGATAATATGGTAGTAACCGCGTGGTTTGGTTTATTTGCGCCAGCAGGCACACCAGATGATGTCATCAATAAGATTCATGCTGCCGCCAAGAAAGTTCTAGAAAGCGACAATATTAAAGAACGCTTTGCACAACTCGGTGGTGAAGCTGGTGG
>CAZIKJ010000378.1:0-1927 GCA_964539685.1 uncultured Pelistega sp. | reverse complement strand
GGTACCCACTGAGCTACGAGAGTTACGCACAGGGTTGGTTTGGTCGATGGCGATCGCAGGTAAAATACCTTCAATATGATCAACTTGTGGCTTGTCCATGCGGTCTAAAAATTGGCGTGCATAGGCCGAGAAGGTTTCGACATATTTACGCTGACCTTCAGCGTACAAGGTATCAAAAGCCAGCGAGCTTTTACCCGAACCAGAAACCCCTGTTAAGACCGTAATTTCCCCTGTGTTAAACGCCACATCAAGGTTTTTTAGGCTGTTTTGGCGGGCACCGAAAATGCGAATTTGAGAGTTCATAGAGCGAAGAGATATACCTGAGTTACTGAGTCTTAAAGCACTGTATCGCAAGCGTGTAGAGTGCTACACTCAAGACAAGCAAGCCCAGCAAATGAAAATGGAGAGAATATATGGATGATTGTAAACCTATCGGCCTGACGATGGGTGATGCCGCTGGCATTGGTCCTGAATTGATTGTTAAGCTTTTTCAGCAAGGGATTAATGTGCCTTGCGTGGTGTATGGCGATGGCTTTAGTTTACAGCGGGCGATTGATTTGCTCGGTGCAAGTTCAGTGCGTTTGCAGTGCTTTGAGAGTATTGAGGCTTATGGCAAAAGCGACTGTTATCGCGCATACGCACAGGCTGCGGGACAGGGCGGTGTTGGGGTAAGCAAAGGAGCAACTGAGCTAAGCGAGTCGTGGAGCTCAGAGCAGATCGTTGAGCGTAAGACCGTGAATGCACTGGATAATTTGCACGAAGTTACGTGCGAAGTTAAGCAGGGAGTTGTGCCAGGAGTTACGCGAGAAATTGTGCCAGGAGTTGTACAGGAGCAAGACGCAGACCGCCTTATACAGGCAGCTAGTATAGACAGTTCATTTCACACCGAGTCGTTGGTGGGTGAGGGTGAAGTACCTCAAGCACAGATTGCCATCCCCTTTATTGATGCGGGTGTTGAACTAGATGAGCAAGTGGTTTATGGTCAAACTAGTGCCTTAGCAGGAGAGGCGGCTTTTCGTTTTTTGAAACAGGCGATTGATGATGCCTTGGCCAATAAGATTAGTGCCATAGTGACTGCGCCCTTACACAAAGTGTCCTTAAAATTAGCCGGACATGACTACCCAGGACATACAGAAATTCTGGCCGAGCGGGCAGGTGTTGAACATGTGGGTATGATGCTCTTGAACGATGAGTTACGGGTAATTCTAGCGACCATTCATATCGCTTTGGCCGATGTACCCGCACAGATTACAGCAGAGAATCAGCGCATCACGATTGGCTTAGCGCAACAAGCCTTGAACTTATTAGGCTTGCCTCAAGGACGGATTGCGGTGGCAGGTTTGAACCCCCATGCGGGCGAAGAAGGGCGCTTTGGACTTGAGGAAGAGCAGGTCATTAGCCCCGTTATCGCTGAGTTACAAGAACAAGGTATTCAAGTGAGTGGGCCCTATCCAGGCGATACGATTTTTATGCGCGCTCGTCGTGGTGAGTTTGATATCGTGGTGGCCCAGTACCATGACCAAGGCCTCATTCCCGTTAAGTATCTGGGCGTGGATGAAGGCGTGAATGTTACGGTTGGCTTGCCTTTTATTCGAACGAGTGTCGATCATGGAACCGCTTTTGACATCGCTGGACAAGGCATTGCTGACCCCGCTTCCTTGCGCGCGGCCTTAGACCTTGCGATTAAGATGTTGGCGCAGAGAGAAGCGAATTTGGGTGAGGGTGGGTGAGTGCCTTGTCTATCGGTTGAATATCTTTTGGGTCTTGTTTAGATGTTACGTTATCGTGAACATGTACAGTGAGAAAATCCATTGTTTATTGGTTTTACAAAGCTAGAACATATTTATTTTAAACATTTCAAGAGTAAGATTTAGAATATGTCAAAAACACAATATATTGCACATGCTCGTAAAGATCTGTCTGGAAA
>CAZIKJ010000377.1:0-2070 GCA_964539685.1 uncultured Pelistega sp. | reverse complement strand
AGTTTCAGCGCAATCACAGCCATGCCCCTTGAAAGTGATGCCCCTTGAAAGTGATACCACTTGAGAGTGATGCCACTTGAGAGTTATGACCATGAGAGTCATGTCCTTGAAAGCCGTGTCCCATGAGGCACGATGAGTTGTGCTGAAAAACAAATTGCCTGGGATAAGGTGACAGGAAAGCCCACCCTATATGTATAAAGAGTTATGCAGATAGAAGGATACTAAGCAATGCAGCTAGTTACGCTTCAAAAGCCGCCGCTGCTCTTTGCAAGCGATCATTTAAGGCTTCCCAGCGGCTTTCTTGAGGCAGGGTCTGCACACAAATACGATCGTAAGCTAAGGTATCTAAGCGACGCAATAAGGCATAAAGCTCATGTGCATACTCTACTGGTTGATCAGAAACTTGATACCAGTCGAGTTTTGTATCTTTGCCAGCTGTTCTATTGGCGTCGGTACTTGTGCTTGTTGTTATATCTACGTCTGCTGCTGGTGCTTGAAAGACTAACATGGCCCATTTTTCACCCGCGGGTACTAAGGCCGCAATATCTTGCGCTAATTGCTCTGCTTGAATTAATTGCAGGGTCGTATTCGGTGCGTAATGCGCTTTCAATGAGCCTGATACGCGAGGAGCAGCTTGATCTGGACGCGCAGGCATATAGCCAATGACCTGCGCAATTTGTTCAGGCAAAATATGACCTGGTCTTAAGAGCACAGCACCAATACCTTCGGCGACACGTGATAAATCAATAATTGTCGACTCAATTCCCACTTCAGATGCGCCACCTTCAAGCACCATCATGCCTTGCGCAATTTCTTTGGGAAACTCACTACGCACATGCGCAGCTAATGTCGGCGATACATGACCGAATTTATTGGCCGATGGCGCCGCGAGACCACCTTGACCTGACGGTTTTAAGCTGGCAAAACGGCTCAATAAAACTTGTGCGATAGGATGTGAAGGACAACGAATACCGATACTGGCTTGACCACCACTGACGGCATCAGGGATGTGATTTGCGCGCGGCAGAATTAAGGTTAAGGGGCCAGGCCAGAAAGCTTGCATCAGCTTCTCAGCATCTTCAGGCACATAGGATGCCCAATAATGAATATCTGCATCAGGGGCAATATGCACGATGACAGGATGATTTTGTGGGCGACCCTTGGCCTGATAGATTTTAGCCACTGCTTGTGGATTTTCAGCATCGGCCCCTAAACCATATACGGTCTCAGTTGGAAACGCCACCAACTCGCCCCGAGCCAGACGCTCTGCAGCGGCTTGGATCTGTTGTTCGAGAATCGGCGTTAACTCTATACTCATGGTGTTTTAGATGCAGTGGACGCTGCTAAATTATCTTCTTAGATTTGCGCATTTAAGTGCAGAATTTCGCTGACTTGACGTGCTGAACGTAGTAATTGCTCGACGTTAGGATGCACAATATTCACATGTCCCATCTTGCGACCAATACGAGCCTCTGTCTTACCATAGAGATGTAGACTTACACCTGGAATCGCTAAGATCTGATTCCAAGCAGGTTCTTGTGCCACATCTTGCTGCTCTGAACTTGCATACCAGCTATCGCCCAAGATATTTAACATGATCGTTGGCGCTAATAAACTGGTATCGGCTAAGGGCATACCTGCCAATACACGAACTTGCTGTTCAAACTGACTGCTTACACAGGCATTCATCGTGTAGTGACCGCTATTATGTGGGCGTGGCGCAATCTCATTCGCAACGAGACTATCATCCTCAAGAATGAAGAATTCGACACACATAACACCAACATAATTCAAGCCATTGGCCAATGTGACGGCTGCTTGACGTGCTGCTGTTTCGATCGTTGCACTCACTTGTCCTGGAATCACCACCGAGCTCGACAAGATCCCATTGATATGGGTATTGATACCCACAGGATAGGTCACCGTCTGGCCGTCAAAGCCACGCGCCATCACCACAGAAACTTCTTGCTTCAGAGGCAACATCGCTTCAAGCACACAAGGCACTTCACCAAAATCACGGAAAGCCGCCAAGGCTTGTTCTCGATTCGCCACACGCGCTTGCCCTTTACC
>CAZIKJ010000376.1:0-1579 GCA_964539685.1 uncultured Pelistega sp. | reverse complement strand
GACTTTGTGATTGATTACTTTTCAATTGAATTACTCGCTCCCATATTAGAGCTGGAGATGCCTGAAAATACGGTATATAGCTTCAAAAAACCGCCAGTACTCGGTGGCGAAGTCAGCTCAGAAAATCTTGAACTGTTCGATGTGCAAACTCACTTCGATGATATGGGTGAGCTCTGGGACGAGATTACCAAGCAATACGACGATGAAGAGTTAGCCTTAGATATTGATGTACCTGCTGGGGATGCTAAGGAGCAGTAAGCAATTTATCCTGTCCTGAGTAGAATGCGCGCTCTTCACCTTGACTGAAGAGCGACTCTAGGTTTTTTTCTTTCATTGATTGTATTGCCTGTAATGAATAACGCTGCCGTTGATAATGACACCTTAAATGTTAAATCCGTTGGGAAAGCATTCGACGTACTTTTTTGTTTTCAACAAGCGAGTCCTTCTGAGCGAGAGCTGGGCTTAATGGACATCGTGCGCTTAACCGGTTTTGATAAAAGCACAGCTCAACGCTTTATTCACACCTTACATTTGAATGGTTTTTTAGTAAAAAACGAAAATACCCGACGTTATAGCTTAGGCCATAAGTCCTTAGACCTCGCCTATTGCTTTCTTAAAAATAATCGTTACGTAGAAATCGCCAATCCTCATTTAGTTGATCTCTGCCGTCAGAGTCAATGTCGGGTCAGTTTAAGTCTGTTTGATGATACTGAAACTATTTATGCAGTTCGTCATCATTTCAAACCAGAATATTATTCGTCCATGCTTATTGGCAAAAGGATTCCAATTGTTGCAAGTAGCGGAGGACGTGCGATTTTGGCTTTACTAGACGAAGAAAGACGTAACGATATTCTCGATCGCTCACAGTATGTAGCCATCACTAAAAACTCCACCATCACTAAAAATGCAGTTCTAAAAGAAATTAGGAAAGTCCAAGAACAAGGCTATGCAATAACCATTGAGCAGGTTGCCTATGATGAAATTGGCATTGGTGTAGCCTTAACCGATAGCACTGCTCAGCCTGTTGCCGCTATTCATCTAATTGGCTCTCTGAGTGATTGGGAACCTGAGAAATTTGAAAAACACTTTGCCAGTCTGATATTAGCCACGGCAAGAAAAATAGCCTTCTAAGCGTTTTAAGTTAAATTACACATGATTTGATAGCCATTTACTTGTAGATGGCTATTTTTATTGCATCCTATTGTTTTATAGGGACTTTTATAAGGGAAATCTCTAATAAACAGTTTATTGCCATTAGCGAGTAAGACCTATAAAATAAATACCAAGTATTTTATTGCAATAATTAGTATTTTAATAAGGAAGACAAATGGGCAAGACTGAGCAAGCATTAGCGTGGTTGAATACACAACACGGAGAATTCCTTAAACTCTTTGAAGAAATTGTCAATCTTGACTCTAGCTCCTATGATAACGAAGGCATTATTAATGTCTTTAATCATCTTGAGACGTTCTTCAGCCAATTTGATCTTCAAATTGAAAGACATCATCATGAAGGCATATGTAACGCTATTTCAGTCCACATTCCTGCAGCAACAGCCAATAGCACAATGAAACCCATT
>CAZIKJ010000375.1:0-5196 GCA_964539685.1 uncultured Pelistega sp. | reverse complement strand
TGAGAGCATAGAGTGTGCTCCAAGAAAATCACTCCATTCGTTTTTTAGCACACAAATTGAACGATTAATACTGTGCCATTAATCAGGCACGCTTAATGATGCGCACTTAATGATGTGTACTTAATGATGTGTACTTAATGATGTGTGCTTAATGATGTGTACCTAATGATGTGTGCTTAATGATTCACGATTAATCATATGCACTTAGTTTTGTCTGCTTAATAAAGTGCGATTAATTGAGCACCAGCGATTGAATATACATTATCTAGTACCAGTTAAGTTTTAGACCTAAATATGACCCTCTATGAAGTCCCTTATTCAAGCCATTGATGCGATTCTCCCTCAAACCCAATGTACCCAATGTGGCTACAATGGCTGTTTGCCCTATGCTCAAGCAATCGCCCAGGAAGGAGAAGCGATTAACCGTTGCCCACCTGGTGGCGACGCAGGCATTCAGAAATTAGCTACGCTGTTAACGCGTGAGGTCATTGCGTTAGACCCTGACTGTGGCGAACATAAACCCCTTGAAGTCGCTATTATTGAAGAACAGCACTGTATCGGCTGTACGCTTTGCATCCAAGCCTGTCCAGTGGATGCGATTGTTGGTGCGAATAAATTTATGCACACCGTAATTGCCGATCTCTGCAGCGGCTGTGCGCTCTGTGTTGCCCCCTGTCCCGTCGATTGTATTCAGATGATTCCTGCTGAGCGTGAATGGACTGAGCCTGATGCGCAAGCCGCTCGTCAGCGTCATCAACAACGTAACGCTCGTCTAATTCAACAGGCACAAACCGAAGAAGAACGCCTGAACCGCAGTTCAGTAGCGGCGCCTGAACAAGGTGAAATCCGTACTGAAACCATCGCTCAAGCCTTAGCACGCGCCCGCGCTCGTCGTCAAAAGCCCAATCAAAGTTAAGCTAAAGCCTATTAAGAAAACAATTCGAGTTTCAAGAGACTAACACTGATACTCACACACTTATGAACAAACTAAAACGCCAAGAAATTTTCACCCGATTCAGAGCGGCTAATCCGCATCCGACCACGGAACTTGAGTATGAAAATACCTTTCAATTACTGATTGCCGTGATTCTCTCCGCGCAAGCGACTGACCGCTCGGTAAATATTGCGACGCGTCCAGTTTTTGCGACCTGTACAACGCCGCAAGATATTCTGAATCTAGGCTTAGAGGCGTTCACACAAGCCATTCAAAGCATTGGCCTATACAAGACCAAGGCGAAGAATGTATTAAAGACCTGTGAGATGTTAGTGGCCTTACATCAAGGCCAAGTACCCGCTGAACGTGAGGCCTTAGAAGCTCTACCAGGCGTCGGCCGTAAAACCGCTAACGTGGTGTTAAATACGGCTTTCGGGCAGCCTACCATGGCCGTGGACACCCATATTTTCCGTGTTTCTAATCGCACTGGCATTGCACCAGGCAAGAATGTCATCGAAGTCGAGAAAAATCTGCTTAAATTTGTACCAAAAGAATTTCTGATTGATGCACACCATTGGTTAATCTTGCACGGCCGTTATATCTGCCTAGCACGCAAACCAAAGTGCCCCAATTGTGGCATTGCAGATTTATGTGATTATAAGCCCAAGACTACTTGATAAAAACCCACTATCGCTAGTGGGTTTGCACACTCATTCACGCACTTTATGCGCGAAGCACGGGTAACTATAAGCGCGAAGCAGGGCTCCTGCTTACTCTTCCATCTGCTTACCAAAACCCAGATAACTTTCAATCACCGCAGGATCATGAATCAGGTCTTTGGCAGGGCCTTCAAGCGTCACCGTACCCATCTCAAGCACATAGGCATAATCAGCCACTTGCAAGGCCGAACGTGCATTCTGCTCAACCAGAAGAATCGATACACCCGTCTGACGCAAGCGCATAATAATCTGAAAGACTTCGCGCACAATTAAAGGCGCTAAACCCAAGCTAGGCTCGTCCAACATCAAAACCTTAGGTTTAGACATCAAGGCACGCCCTACCGCTAACATCTGACGCTCACCGCCAGATAAAGTACCGGCTAATTGCTTTTGGCGCTCTTTAAGACGTGGAAATAAGTCATACACCTCGTCTAAGGTACCTTTCCAGCTACTATCCCCTCGTGCATAACGACGAAAGCCACCGAGCACTAAGTTATCATGTACTGTCATGCTGGCGAATAATTCACGTTTCTCAGGCACAAGACACAAGCCATCAGCAACACGGCGCTCCACCTTATCGATCGAAATATCCTCACCTTGATAGATCACTTGCCCTTGTGAGCGACCAATGCTCGCTAAAGAGCCCATGATAGAATTCAACAGGGTCGATTTGCCCGCTCCGTTCGCCCCAATCACCGTCGCTACTTGACCTTGTGCAAGACGCAAATTTACGTTCTCTAAGGCCATCACATTGCCGTATTGGGTCGATAAGTTCTTTGTTTCTAATAAGATACTCATACCTTTACCTCATGCGTGAGCTGCGTTAATTCCTCATCAACCCCACCTAGATAGGCTTCAATCACCACAGGGTTCTGTTGAATCTCGTCAGGTGTACCTTCAGCAATATGCGTACCGAAGTCCATCACCACTAAGTGATTGGTTAAGCGCATCACAAAATCCATATCATGTTCAACCAAGAGGATACTCATGCCCTCTTCGCGTAGATCAGATAACACTTGAGCCAAGTCTTGCTTTTCTTTATAGCGTAAACCTGCGGCGGCCTCATCTAAAAGCAATAAGGTCGGGTCTAGCGCTAAGGCACGTGCAATTTCAACAATACGCTGCTTACCGAGCGCAAGATTACCGGCTTTTTCATATAAAAAATCACCGAGACCGACACGCTCACATTGGATTTTCGCTTCTTTAAGCAACTGCTTCTCACTGCTGCGCTCAAGATGCAAGAGGCTACGAATAACACCTGTATTCGCGCGTAAGTGCGCACCCAGCGCCACATTCTCTAGCACCGTCATCTCAGGCAGTAGCTGCACATGTTGGAAGGTACGACCTACGCCTAAGGTAGCAATTTGACGGGCAGATAGTTTCGTTAAGTCATGGCCCATAAATTTAACCGTACCAGAGGTCAAGGGTAAGACGCCAGTAATCAAGTTAAAGCTTGTACTCTTACCTGCGCCATTGGGCCCAATCAAGCCCATAATCTGGCCTGATTTCACATTAAAACTGATGTCATTCACCGCCACTAAGCCGCCAAACTCCTTGCGAATCTTATTCACTTCAAGCACGACCTCACCCTTCTGGGGACGACGGCGACGGCTTAAGTCTTCAATCTCGCCACTCAAATCGAACGGTTCAACCTCTTGCGCTGATTTGCCAAAGACCTTATTTTTGATACGGATAATAATTGGCAACAAACCATCACGAGCATGATGCAATATCAGAATCATTAAGACCCCGAATACAATCATCTCC
This sequence comes from uncultured Pelistega sp., assembly GCA_964539685.1. GTDB lineage: Bacteria > Pseudomonadota > Gammaproteobacteria > Burkholderiales > Burkholderiaceae_B > Taylorella. Next base: position 1,776 of record CAZIKJ010000375.1, on the reverse strand, counting down.
ACGTTCACTTGCGAGCTAATAAACATCGGCGAGTATTGCTGAATTTGATCACGCAAAAAGACCACAATCGAAGAGCCGAGAACGGCACCCCAGACACTCACCGAGCCACCAATAATCGCCATAAAGAGGTATTCAATACCGTAGTTGAGACCAAAGGTACTAGGACTCACCGCCCGCTGTTCATGGGCATATAACCAACCCGCTAAACTGGCTAATAAGGCTGCATAGATGAAGGCCACCATCTTGTAGTGCTGAGTATTCACACCGAATGACTCGGCCATTGCTGCACCGCTCTTTAGTGCACGAATAGCACGGCCTGGGCGCGAACTTAATAAGTTCATGGTCAATAGCATCGCTATTAAGACAATCGCCCAAATTAGGAAATAGATATGACGCGCTTTTAAGAGCGACACACCGAAAATATCAATGGGCACAATACCTGGTAGTCCATCGTGGCGCCCCAAGAATTCCATATTACCAAAGATATAGTAAAAGCTTAAACCTAAAGCAATCGTCCCAAGCGGTAAAAAGTGCCCCGATAAGCGTAGCGTAATTTGGCCTAAAAAATAAGCCACAACAAAGGCAACCGCCATACCTGCTACTAAACCAATCCACGGTGATAGACCTGCACTGGTACTGAGGTAGGCCGTTGCATAAGCACCAATCCCGACAAAAGCAGCCTGGCCGAACGAGGTCATACCAGCGACCCCAGTGAGTATGACTAAACCAAGAACCACTAAAGAAGCAATCCCGATATTGTTCATCTGATTTATCCAGAATTCTGGCGTCTGTGGCAATAAGGGCAAAGCAATAAGAACCACTAAAAAGAGGATAAGTAACATACGTTTCATGGCTTACTCCTCCTCATCATGATGCTTAATGGTTAATGAACGCACCAGTAAGACAGGGATAATCAAGGTAAACACAATCACCTCTTTATAATCACTGGCCCAGAATGTACTGAAGGCCTCAACAATACCTACGCCAATAGCCGCTACAGCAGCAACAGGATAACTAACCAGACCCGCAATAATAGCACCGACGAAGCCCTTAAGACCGATCATAAAACCTGTTTCATAGTTAATCGTGATAAACGAAACCAACATAATACCTGCTAACACACCGACAAACGCGGTGAGCCAAAATGTCATATGACCCGATAAAGACGTACTTATACCGACCAAGCGAGCACCACGACGATTAACTGCAGTCGCACGTAGTGCCTTACCGTAAATCGTATGACCAAAGAACATCCATAAGGCAAAAATCGTGAAGGCCGTCATACCAATGACAAATAAGCTTTGATAATTCCAGCTCAGACCAAAGAATTCTGTCTGACCGTCAAAGAAAGGCTCAGACACTAGCCAGCCCTCAGCACCGAACATAACTAAGCCGGCACCCACCATGGCAAAGTGCAAGGCAATCGACACGATCAATAATACTAATGAAGAAGCCTCAGCAATCGGCTCAAAGACTAAGCGATACAGCATGGGACCTAAAGGCACAACAATCACGATACTTAATAAGGCTTTAACCCAAATATTCGGCTCCAAGGCAAGAATTTCAGGGATTAAGAACATAAGTGCAAGAGGCAAGGCAATAAAGTAGACAAAACTCCAGTGCAAGCCTAGACCATGCCGCCCTTTGAAATAGAAGTAGAGTTCTTTAAAGAAGATAATGGCGCCAATAATAGGTAATAAATAAATTGTCTGGGGAAGACGACCGTCTGCCATCATGGCAAAGGTTAAGGCACCGAAAGAAACAAACTCGCCTTGA
>CAZIKJ010000374.1:0-2555 GCA_964539685.1 uncultured Pelistega sp. | reverse complement strand
ACTTAGACCAGCATAACGCACAGTATCTTAAAGCCGCAAACCGCTTACTCACTTAATAAACAATAAAGTCAAACAATAAGGCCAGACTCCCTAGGAAATCTGGCCTTATGTTTATCTACCGCGCGAGTCTCGCATAACTTCTATGACTTACTCCGCGTCTTGATACGCTTCGATTGGCAAGCAATTACATACTAAGTTGCGGTCACCGTAAGCATTATCCACACGAGATACTGGTGCCCAGTATTTCGATGCAGGAATTACGCCTTTAGGATAAGCCGCTTCTTTACGTGAGTAATTATAATTCCACTCATCAGCCAATAGCACTTCAGCTGTATGCGGTGCATTGGTTAGTACGTTATTAGCAGCATCGACTTCGCCTTTTTCAACTTGCTCAATCTCTTTACGAATCGCAATCATGGCTTCAATAAAGCGATCGATTTCATACAAGCCTTCAGACTCTGTAGGCTCAACCATTAAGGTACCCGCAACAGGGAAACTCATGGTTGGTGCATGAAAACCGTAATCAATTAAGCGCTTAGCCACATCATCCACGGTAATACCTGTCGCGTCTTTAATCGGACGCAAGTCTAGGATACATTCGTGAGCAACACGGTTGTTAGCACCTGAGTAGAGAATCGGATAGTAAGGTGCTAGACGAGTCGCAATATAGTTCGCGTTTAAAAGAGCAACTTGAGTGGCTTTTTTCAGACCTTCAGCACCCATCATCGCGATATACAAGTACGGAATTGGCAAAATGCTGGCCGAGCCAAATGGTGCAGCCGAAACAGGCCCAACCATTTCTTCTGCATCTAGCTCACCTTGCTCATTCACAATGCCTGGCAAGTAGGGTGCTAAGTGTTCACGCACACCAATTGGACCCATACCTGGACCACCACCACCATGCGGAATGCAGAATGTTTTGTGCAAGTTGAAGTGCGATACGTCAGAACCAAAATGACCTGGCTTGGCTAAACCCACCATGGCGTTCATATTCGCACCATCTAGATACACCTGGCCACCCGCTAAGTGAATCATATCGCAGATTTCAACAATCTTCTCTTCAAACACACCATGAGTTGATGGGTAAGTAATCATGAATGCAGACAGCTTATCGCCAATCTTCTCAAGTTGACGCTGTAGATCCACAATATCCACGTTGCCATTCTCGTCTGACGCTACGATTTCAACTTTCATGCCTGCTAAAGCGGCTGATGCTGGGTTAGTACCATGCGCTGAGGCTGGAATCAAGCACACATTACGTTGCTCTTCGCCATTGGCTTTATGATAAGCACGGATCGCTAAGAGACCCGCATACTCACCCTGAGCGCCAGAGTTAGGTTGAATGCTAACCGCATCATAGCCAGAAATTTCGCATAAGGCCTCACCAAAGCGCTCAAACAACTCTTCATAGCCAGTGGCTTGATCATCAGGAGCAAATGGGTGGATATTCGCGAACTCAGGCCAAGTGATAGGGATCATCTCGGCGGTAGCGTTCAACTTCATGGTGCATGAGCCAAGTGGAATCATGGCACGGTCTAAGGCCAAGTCCTTATCTGATAAAGCACGGATATAGCGCAGCATATCTGTCTCAGAGCTCACGCTAGAGAAGATTGGGTGCGTTAGAATCGCTGACTCACGAGCAAACTCAGCAGGCACGGCAATTTCTTCAACATCGCTTAAGTCTTCTAAATCAATGCTGTCCGTACCGATGGCATCGGCTACTAAATCAATCAGGTCTTGTACATCAGCCAGAGTCACTGTCTCGTCAAGTGAGATACCGACACTGCTCTCACTCACATTGCGTAAGTTAATGCCACGATCCAGCGCCACTTTAAGAATCTTCTGCGCATGCGCAGACTCGATCGTTAAGGTATCGAAGAAGCTCTCATTAATATCCTCAAGACCCATCTGCACTAAGGCTTGACGTAGCAGCGCAGTACTTGAATACACACGCTCAGCGATACTGCGGATGCCCTTAGCACCGTGGAATACCGCATACATACTGGCCATTACTGCCAAGAGTACCTGCGCAGTACAAATATTAGAGGTTGCTTTCTCGCGACGAATATGTTGTTCTCGCGTTTGCAGTGCCAAGCGCAAAGCAGTCTTGCCTTGTGCATCCACCGATACACCAACCAAACGACCTGGCATGGTACGCTTAAGCGCATCTTTAGTTGCCATAAAGCCTGCGTGTGGACCACCAAAACCGAATGGCACGCCAAAGCGTTGTGAGTTACCTACCGCGATATCAGCACCCCATTCACCAGGTGCTTTCAAGACGGCTAAGGCTAATAAATCAGTAGCAACAGCCACAATCGCACCTTGTGCATGGGCTTGTTGGCAAAGTGTCTCGTAATTTGTCACAGAACCAAGGCTATGTGGGTATTGCAACAATACGCCAAAGCACTCTGGCAGACCCTCTTCCTCGTCACCAATCACCACTTCTAGATCCAGTGGTTCGGCACGCGTACGCACGACTTCAATGGTTTGTGGGTGACAGTTTTTAGAAATGAAAAACACATTACTCTTAGACTTCGATGAGCGACGCGCTAAGG
>CAZIKJ010000373.1:0-7884 GCA_964539685.1 uncultured Pelistega sp. | reverse complement strand
TCCCATAGCTATTTATTAAATAGCTTAAGGATTTTTTATTTCCAACCTATGGCATTATGAGTACTCAAGAACCCAATCCCACACCAGCGTACCTACAAATTAAAGATTCTGTTCTTCAGAACATTATGAGTAATATTTGGACGCCTGGCACACAAATTCCTTCTGAGGCGGCTCTTTGCCAACAGTTTAATGTTTCGCGTATGACGGTTAATAAAGCACTACGTGAACTTGCTAACGAAGGTATTATCACGCGACACCAGGGTGCAGGTACTTATGTCTCTGAACCTAAATATCAAACAACGTTGGTTAAAATTCCAAATATTGTCCAGGAGATTCAAGATCGAGGTCACACGCACAGCATCGAAGTGCTCGCTCAAGAAGTGCATCACCTTAACTCTCTGCAAGCGCATGAATTAAAACTAACGGGGGAAATTGACTTATTTTATTCGAGCTTACTTCACCTCGAAAATGGCAAGCCTATTCAACTTGAAGAGCGCTATGTGAATCCTAAAGTATTCCCTAACTATTTAGAGCAAGACTGGCAGGAAATGACTCCTCATGAATATCTAATGCGTGAAGCACCCATTCCGAATGGTGAATATATTATTGAATTACGCTCACCGAACACGATAGTCTCTAAAGCACTTAAATTGCATGGCAATGAACCATGCCTTGTACTGAGTCGCTGGGCAACCGTCAATCAAGAATATGCTTCGTCATGTGTCTTATGGCACCCAGGTCATAGCTATAAATTTAAGGGTATATTTTAGGCGTAGCCGCACTTAAATGCACGGCTACGCCCTCTCTTCACAACACTCTCCCGAGTTCTTATTAAGTAAGCCTTACACGTCACCCACTGTGCGTGCCGCTCTGCCGCGTAACCACTCTAAGGTTAGAAGCATCACAATTGAGCAGAGAATTAATAGGGTAGCCACCGCAGCAATTGCAGGACTTAAATTCTCCCGAATACCACTGAACATGACACGCGGAATGGTGTACTGATCGGGTCCCGCAATAAATAATGTCATGACCACTTCATCGAATGAAGTACCGAACGCAAACAAACCACCCGAAATCACGCCTGGCGCAATAATCGGCAAGGTGACTTTAAAAAAAGCGCGCATAGGTGATGCCCCTAGGCTTAAAGCGGCCTTATAAAGGTTTTGATTAAATCCCTCCAAGGTGGCAAGCACTGTAATCACGACAAAAGGTACGCCCAAGACTGCATGCATCAAAATCAGTAAAAGCAAATTATTCGCCAAGCCAAGTGGGGCAAAAAACAAATACGCCGCCACACCAACAATCACCACAGGTACTACCATAGGTGAAATTAAAAGGCTCATTAAAAACGCCTTGCCGCGGAAATTTGTATGATTAAACCCTAAGGCCGCCAAGGTCCCTAAGACCATAGCGATAAAGGTTGCAATCGGCGCCACAATTAGGGAGTTCTTCAGGCCGAGCATCCAACTCGGTGAGCTCAATAAGCTCTCATACCAACGCAAGGAGAAACCTTGGACTGGGTAGACCAAGAATGAGCTTTCACTAAATGACAGCGGTACAATCGCTAAGATTGGCGTAATTAAAAATAAAAGAATCAGACCGCACAATACTCGGTGAGTATAAAACCAGATCCTTTCACTGACGGTTCGATAGACTTTGTTACTCATTATCATAACCCCATTTTCGCAGTGCCTACGAGGCGGTTATATACCGCATAAAGCACCATTGTCGCGATCATCAAGAACACGCCTAAAGCGGCTGCCAAACCCCAATTGATGGAAATATTGGTATAGAAAGCGATGAAGTAACTAATCATCTGATCTTTCGGCCCACCCAATAAAGCTGGGGTAATATAGTAGCCAATTGATGAAATGAATACCAATAAACAGCCTGCGCTAACACCAGCAACAGTTTGTGGGAAATACACTTTCCAGAAACTCATCAGAGGATGGCAGCCCATTGATATAGCGGCGCGGACATACGTCGGCGAGATCCCTTTCATCACGCTATAAATTGGCAAAACCATGAAGGGCAGCATAATATGCACCATGGAGATATACACCCCAATACGGTTAAAAACCAGCGTCAGTGGTTGCTCAATAATCCCTGTCCACATTAAAAAGCCATTGATTAAGCCGCCATTCTGTAGCAAGACGATCCAGGCCGCTGTTCGCACGAGTAGTGACGTCCAAAATGGCAGCAAGACAAATATCATCAGCAAATTGCTCGACCGAGTCGGCAAGGTCGCCAATAAATATGCCAATGGATATGCTAACAATAAGGTGCAGAGCGTGACCACTAGGGCAATCACAAAGGTCCTGAGATAGATATCTATAAACACCGCTTGCTCAGCAGGCGCCTGCACAATCTGATTATTATCGTTTTGCGCTAAATCCATCGCTGTCAGCAGATAATACTGACTGTAATGGCTAGCGTTACGCTGCAAAATCCGCCAATAACCTTGTTCACCCCAGCGCGCATCTAGCTTAATCAGTGCCTCGCGTACCGCCGCTCCATCTTGCATATCCACTGACAAGGGTAAGCGCCGCAATGTCTTGGAGATTAAGGAGCGATAGCCAGGTTCTTCATAATTTAGGCGACGCATCAATTCACCAGCACTTTGACTCTCTTTCGCCGTCAACAATTCTTGTGCTAGAGCAACATAACTCGTATCGGGGATGGGCCTACCTTCTTGCCATTGCTCTAAGGATTGCAATGTTTGCGGCAAGACGCCAATCACTTCATCGTTCTGCACACTTTTGCCCAAGAACGAGGCAATCGGCACAATAAACATCAGAAATAGAAATAAGCTCAATGGCAAGACTAAGGCCAAAGCCTTCCATTTCTGACGACGTGAGGCTTTATTGAATTTTTTCTGTAGGCCTTTTCTTTGTTCTTGTGTGGTTTGGACTAATTCAGCCTCTGCCTGGGCGGGCAAGGTACTTGCTTGGTTCATAACAGTCTCCTACGACGGCAGTGGCTTTTACACAGTTTCTTTGACAGGGTCAAGAATACGCATAAAATCACGCACCCAACCCACTGTGACGACACTCCCCTCAACAAGACTAGGATCAGTCAAGGAAATCGCCTGCTTGATATAAAACGAGGGATTATTTTCCAGCTCTATGCGTAAGCGCACATGGTCGCCGAAATAGATAATTTCACGCAGAATGCCTTTCAAGACATGATCTGCTTGCCCCTCTTGTGGATTCAAAACAGCACGCTCAGGGCGAATAGACACACTAGCACGATCCCCTAAAGCCAGTTTCTTATTAGCGATGACGCCTTGCACCGTGCGCCCAGTTTCCAGACTAATCTCACCATAGTGCTCACCAAGTTTAGTCAGCACCCCACTACTGCGATTATTCTCACCAATAAAATTCGCTACAAAAGAAGTGACCGGGCGCTCATACAGCTCAATGGGTGCATCAATTTGCTGAATTTCACCATCATTAAAGACCGCCACGCGATCGGACATAGTCAAGGCCTCGCCTTGGTCATGAGTCACATACACCACCGTAATACCCAGCTTCTCATGCAAATGTTTAATTTCAATCTGCATATGCTCGCGTAATTGCTTGTCAAGCGCACCTAAGGGCTCGTCCATTAAGACCAATTGCGGCTCGAACACTAAAGCGCGCGCCAAAGCCACGCGTTGTTGCTGTCCACCTGACATCTGCGCGGGATAACGATCCGCAAATGCGTCCAATTGCACCATAGCTAAAGCATGCTTAACGCGTTGCTCTATCTCAGACTTATTCAGCTTACGTACTTTCAGGGGAAAGGCCAGATTTTCGGCGACTGTCATGTGCGGAAACAAAGCGTAATTTTGAAACACCATACCGATGTTACGCTTATGCGGTGGCACATTATTTAAAGAGCGACCATTGAGCTCAATGGTGCCTGATGTCGGCGTCTCAAAACCTGCCAACATCATAAGACTTGTGGTTTTACCAGAACCAGAGGGCCCTAATAAGGTTAAAAACTCACCCTCTCGGATATCAAGATTCAAGTCTTTAACAATCATATTGCGACCATCATAGCTTTTTTGCACGTTGGCAAAACGCACTAGAACAGCATGCTCAGATTTATCTGATTTTCTCATTATTTTCTCGTCCATATGCAGAACAAGACTTAAGCTCGCTATGGTTGAACACCATACGTCGATTACCGTCCCCTAACAAAGCAAGCCCAAGTCTGTAACAAAGCCACGTCTAGAAGCATGAAAACCTCATAGAGCTCGTGGTCTTGCCTCCTTAGTATTTAATTTATAGTTAATCGTATTTACTTAGCGACTAATTCTTGATAAACCTTATCAATCGCTGCGCGTAAGGTATCAACCATTACATCAACTTGCTCTTCGGTAATAATGAGCGGCGGGCAGAACGCAATCGCATCAGCGATATTGCGGACAATCACACCATTGTCTTGCATCTCCTTGCTTACGGCCAAGCCTAACTGAGCTGGTGTTTCAAGGCCTTTCTTCGTGGCTTTATCCGCGACTAATTCAACCGCCGCAATTAGACCGACACCGCGTACTTCACCCACCATCGGATGATCAGCCAGTTCATTCAGGCGCTTTAACATATGCTCACCTACTTTGGCCGCATGCTCAACTAAGTTGCGTTCTTGAATAATATTCAAGTTTTCGATACCCACGGCAACAGCAACTGGATGGCCACCTGCCGTAAAGCCATGACCTAAAGTGCCCAGCTTATTGCTCTCATCAGCAATCGGCTCAAATACTTTATCATTCAACAAAATCGCCGAGAGTGGTTGATAGGAAGACGAGATTTGCTTAGAGAGCACCATAATATCTGGCTGCAAGTTAAACGTGGTACTTGCAAACATATTGCCTGTACGACCAAAACCACAAATCACCTCATCCGCCACAAACAAGATATCGTATTTCTTGAGAACCGCTTGGATTTTCTCCCAATAGGTCGCTGGCGGCACAATCACACCACCCGCACCCATCACTGGCTCAGCAATAAAGGCAGCAATCGTGTCCGCACCTTCACGTAGAATCATATCTTCTAAGTCTTGCGCCATACGACTGGCGAATTGCTCTTCGGTTTCGCCATCTTTACCATCACGCCAGTAATGTGGGCAGCTCGTATGCAAGATACCTGCAATCGGCAAGTCAAACCCTTTGTGATTAGGGATTAAGCCGGTCAAGCTTGCTGAGGCCACTGTTACACCATGGTAACCTCGTAGGCGGCTAATAATTTTCTTCCTCTGTGGCTGACCCAAGGCATTCGAACGATACCAAAGTAATTTCACCACCGTGTCATTCGCCTCTGAACCCGAGTTCGTAAAGAAGACCTTACTCATCGGGATTGGGCAAGCATCAATCAATTGCTTGGCAAATTGCGCAGCCATCTCATGGGTTTTGTGAGTGAACTGATGGTAAAAAGGCAACTCTTTAAATTGACGCATCGCCGCGTCCACTAAGCGTTGCTCACTAAAGCCTAGGGCCACACTCCACAAGCCAGCCATCGCTTCAATGTAACGCTTACCATGGATATCTTCAACGTATACACCATCGCCCTTGGCAATCACTAAAGGGCCCTGCTCTTGGTGCTTACGCGCATTGGTATAGGGGTGTAGGTGATAACGAATATCATCATTTTCTTGTTGATTAAACGCTGTAGTCATGTATTTCTCCAAACTTTAAAACTCTGTTCTAAGGGTCTTCACAAATCAACGCATCTGTCGTATAAAGATTTATATTTAAACAAACTAAAACTACGTGAAAGCCCACAGCACTAAGACAAAATACTTAAGGGCTTTATGGAAGACACTTTCTTAACTTCATGCTAAGTCATTATCAGCATGATGACTATATCCACTTATTTGTGTTTTATCAGTCCATTTAATATACCATCAAAAAAGCGCGTAAACCATTGATTTTTAGAGGAATTTATTAAGTAATGGAAAACCATAACTAGGGCATTTACCGAGACAAGAAAGATGTATTGAGTCGAATTTCTAAACAAGTGGACATATATCCGCTCGTTGCTTCTCGTTTATTAGTTCACTCAGAGAAAAGCAATCCTACAATATGTATCTCGCGATCACTGCCTATCAAACAAGGCTCTTTCTGCCTCTTGCATCACTTGCTGCAAACGCAATACGCCAGCAGGAATTTGCGCCGTTTGTACGCCTCCAAAGCCCAGTACTAGCTGCAAACCACTAGGGGATACCGAACGATAATGCGGTTGACGCACCACGATATTATAGTGCTTGGCATGCGCGGTAAATTGCTCATAACTCAGTGGTGAGTCGAAGATCGCCAGCAAATGCATGCCGGACTTTCCAGGAGAAAGCTGCACCTTATCACCAAACACTTCTTGCAATTTGGCTCGAAAAATTTGCCCACGCTCTAAGTAAATCGTGCGCATTTTTTTTATATGCCGATAGAAATGGCCCTCATTAATAAACTCGGCCATCGCGGCCTGTAGATGCAACATGCCTGGCAAATAAAGATTAGAAATCGCTCTGCGTAGAGCGTGAGTCAAGGTATGCGGCACAACCATATAACTTAAACGTATACCTGAAAACATGGTTTTACTAAAGGTGCCAAAGTAAATCACACGATTATCTCTATCCATACTCTGCAAGGTTGGGAGATGTAATTGCTCATAGCGAAACTCAGCATCGTAATCGTCTTCAATCAACCATAAATTGCGCGCTTTGGCGATGCGCAGAATCTGTGCACGACGTTCAGCCGACATCACAACCCCTGTGGGATATTGATGCGAGGGCGTAACATAGATAAATTTGCCTTTAGGCGACACCATATCGTCCTGTAAATGAATACCTTCTTCATCCAAAGGAATGCTACGAATATTTAAGCCCGCTGCCTCAAAAATCGACTGTGTCGCCCAATGTGCAGGATCTTCAATATACGCCTCCTCACCTGGATCGCTGAGCATACGAGCGCATAAATCCAAAGATTGTGGCGTGCCAAAAGTCACAATCACCTGATCGGGATCACAATGTAAGGAGCGTGACACAGAGAGGTAGGAGGCGATCGCACGACGCAATTCGATATAGCCACCTGACTCCGCATAACTCGATAAGTCGTAGTATTTTTTCGAATAATACTTAGCGAGAATTTTGCGCCATAAGTAAAAAGGAAATGCCTCAATATCCGCAATGCCAGGCACAAATTCACCATAGGGTTGCGGTGGACTGCTTTCATTACGTAGTAATTTTGCGCCACGTTCAGAATACACCCAGGGCGATGGCTCGGATAAATTTGGGGGAGGTTTAAGTGGCGTGATCAGCTTTGAGACATAAGTGCCACTGCCTTTTTTACTATATAAATAGCCCTCAGACACTAAGCGCTCATAAACTAAAGAAACCGTAATCCGCGATATATCCACTTCTTTACTTAAGTAACGTGAAGAAGGCAATTTACAGTCTGTCGCAAGCTTACCCGCATTAATCGCTTCGTGAATAATTTGATATAGTTGACGTTGTAACGGTATCTCACTTTGCCTCTGTAATTTCCCGAGGACAAGGTCACTTAAGGGTATCTCAAACATGATGTTGATGACTTAAAAAAAAAGCATTATGCCTTAGTTTTTACCATTAACACACGCAAAATACCTGTTCACGGCAATCTTAAGGGAAAACCACTAACTTCGCGCATCTTGTCGTAAACAAAAAGATTAAAAGACCAAATAAGCCATAAATTCGCTTAACGTCACTTAGCAAAAAACTGGCCCTATGATTTTACAATTTTGAGCATTAGCCAAGCGTAAAATTTAGCATTAAGATAAGTTCTTGCAGTATATTTTTATTACATTGAGGTTAATTATGTTTAAATTTACATTATCGGTTTTGCAAGTTAGTTTAATAGTAGCAGCCTCCTGT